>NZ_JBLWIT010000039.1:0-66828 GCF_048381435.1 Rhodococcus mengyinensis
GACGGAAGAAGGAGAAGAGCCAGCAAATACCCACACCACAACTCACAACCAAACCCGAAGGGCCAGTTGATCATCCGTGATGCGGAGTACCAAAACATTTGGCACTGACATTCATCGACACACTGTTGAGTTCTCAAAGAACACGCACACACCATCACCACTGGCACACTCGCCAGCCGCTCCGGGGCAACCGTTCCAACTTATCTCCTGCCGCTTCCCGGCGCAAACCGGGGCGATCAGGACATCTCGAAAACATCGAACCAAGTTCGGTATTCTCGGGAAGTTCAGGCGCCTGCGTCCAACCTCGTGTCCCCGGCCTCTCGGTCGGGGTTGGTGTCCGTGTCGCTCTGACCTGGAATAAGTTACGCGACGGGAAACGGAGCGTCAAATCCCCAGGTCACACGCATCCGGCAGGTAAAATCCGCTGGTGGCCCGCGCTGCGCGCGGGCCACCGGACCGGAGTCCGCCGAATTACGCCGGTGTGACCCGCCGCACGCTAGTTCGACAGCACCTTGATGCCGGCGAAGTTGCGCTTTCCCCGGCGAATCACGAGCCACGTTCCGTGCAGCAGATCGGTCGGTGCCGGGGTCCAGTCCTCACTCGAGATCTTCTGGTTGTTCACCGACGCGCCGCCTTCCTTGACGGTGCGGCGGGCCGCACCCTTGCTCTCGCACAATCCGCTGAGAACCAGAAGGTCGACGATGCCCGCGGGCTCCCCCGGCGCAAGTTCCGCGACGGACGCCTCGCGGAGGGCGGCACCGAGGGTCGGCTCGTCCAGGTCCTGCAGTTCCGCGCGACCGAACAGTGCCTGGCTCGCGAGCTCCACCGCGCGAGTGTTGGCTTCGCCGTGCACGAGCGTCGTCATCTCGGCGGCGAGCCTTCGCTGTGCCTCGCGTGCATGCGGCCGCTCGGCCGTCGCCGTCTCCAGTTCCGCCAACTCCTCGGCCGTGAGGAAGGTGAACCACCGCAGGTACTTGATCACGTCGGCGTCGCCGGTGTTCACGAAGTACTGGTACCACGCGTAGGGACTCGTCATCTCCGGGTCGAGCCACAGGCTTCCGCCGCCGGTCGACTTCCCGAACTTCTTGCCGTCCGCCGACGTGACGAGCGGGACGGTCAGACCGTGCACCGACTCGGCGTCGATGCGACGGTTCAGTTCGACGCCCGCGATGATGTTGCCCCACTGGTCGGAGCCGCCGACCTGCAGCGAGCAGCCGTGACTGCGCCGCAGGTGCAGGTAGTCGTTGGCCTGGAGCAGCATGTAGCTGAACTCGGTGTAGGACATGCCGTCGGATTCGAGGCGCCGCTTGACGGTGTCTCTCGCGAGCATCACGTTGACGGAGAAGTGCTTGCCCACGTCGCGCAGGAAGTCGATGGCCGACAGCTTGCCGGTCCAGTTCATGTTGTTCTCGATAATCGCGCCGCTCGCCGAGTCGTCGAAGTCGACGAAACGTTCGAGCTGCCCCCGGATCCGATCGGCCCATTCGGCCACGGTGTCGGCGGAGTTCATCGTCCGCTCACCGACGTCGCGGGGATCGCCGATCAGACCGGTCGCTCCACCGGCCAGCACGATGGGGCGGTTGCCCGCACGCTGGAATCGCTTCAGCGCGAGCAGGGGCACGAGATGACCGGCGTGCAAACTCGGTCCGGTCGGATCGAAACCGGCATAGAGCGTGACCGGTCCGGCGTCGAGATCACGGCGCAGCGCGTCCAGATCGGTTGATTGGGCGATGAGCCCGCGCCAGGTCAGTTCATCGATGATGTTCTCAGTCACGGCTCCGATCATCCCATCTGCTCGTCGGCGGGCATCGCACGCGGGCTTCTCCGGTACGCGGACACGGCCGGCGACTCGGGAATCCAGAAGCGCCACGGCCGGTCGGCGGCCGTGCTGACACCGACCCGGGGGCCACTCACCCAGCCGTCCGACTCCCCGACCTCCAGTCGAACCGGTGAATCGGACTCGAAGAGTGCCGCACCGTTCTCCGCGAGGGTCACGCCGGTCGCGGACCCCAGGTTGCCGGGACCGCGCGCCCACTCCGCGGGTCGCGTGACGCGGGGCCTGCGCGCCTGGACCGTCGCGCAACCGTCGAGCACTTCGCCCGCCCGGAGCAGCACCCCGCCCGCGATTCCGACGGGCCCATACGACACGTTCATACAGAAGTGCATTCCGTAGCTGCGGTAGACGTACAGATGCCCGGCCGGTCCGAACATCACCTCGTTGCGCGGCGTCCTTCCCCGGTACGAGTGCGATGCCGGGTCGGGCCACGGGCCGTCCTTCTCCCCGCCGTACGCCTCCACTTCGACGATGCGGATGCGGACGTCTCCGACGATCAGCGTGGATCCGAGGACGATTCGCGCGGCGTCGACGGGTTCGGCCCGGTCAAGTCGATCGATGGTCACGTCCCGATTCTCCACAACCGTTGACGTCGCCACCCCGGCGGTCGCATAATTCATCAAGCAATGAATTCACCCAGTGATGAATTGAGGCCCGCCATGACCGGCAGCCCGGCGATCGACATCCGAGATCTGCACGTGCGAAGAGGCAAGAACGAAGTGCTGCACGGCATCGACGTCCAGGTGCCGAGCGGATCCATCACCGGCCTCCTCGGACCCTCCGGCTGCGGAAAGACCACGCTGATGCGGTGCGTGGTCGGCACGCAGATCGTGGAATCGGGGACGGTCACGGTGCTGGGCTCCCCCGCAGGCTCGGTCTCGTTACGAAGCCGCGTCGGATACGTCACCCAGTCCCCCAGCGTGTACGCCGACCTCTCGGTCAAGAAGAACGTGGCCTACTTCGCCGCGCTCTACGGCCAGCCCTCGGACGCGGTCACCGAAGCCGTCGACGCGGTGGGGTTGACCCGCTTCGCAACCCAGAAGGCCGCGGATCTGTCGGGAGGACAGCTGGGACGGGTCAGCCTCGCCTGCGCGCTGGTGGCACGCCCCGAGATCCTCGTGCTCGACGAGCCGACCGTCGGACTGGACCCACTCCTGCGCGTCGAACTGTGGGAACGGTTCGAAGCCCTCGCCGACGCCGGTACCACCCTGCTCGTGTCGAGCCACGTCATGGACGAGGCCGAACATTGCGCTTCGCTGCTCCTCATGCGCGACGGCTACGTTCTCGCGCAGGTCTCCCCCGGCGAACTCCGGGAGCAGACCGGTGAGACGAGCCTCGAAGACGCCTTCCTGAACCTCATTCGCGCATCACATGTCGGGAGCGAGAACTGATGAACGTCACGATCTTCGCGGCCACTGCAGGACGGATCCTCGCGCAACTGCGAACGGATCACCGCACTGTCGCCATGATTCTGGTGGTACCCAGTCTGCTGATGGTGTTGCTGTACTTCCTGTATCAGAACGTTCCGGCGCCGCCCGGTCAGCAGTCGCTGTTCGAGCGCGTCGCGATCACGATGCTCGGCATCCTTCCGTTCGTCGTGATGTTCCTCGTCACGTCGATCGCGATGCAGCGCGAACGGACGTCGGGAACACTCGAACGCCTGCTCACGACCCCGATGGGCAAACTCGACCTGCTCGGCGGCTACGCGGCGGCGTTCTCCACGGCCGCTGCCGCGCAGGCGGCGCTGGCGTGCGTCGTCTCGTTCGGATTCCTCGGCCTCACCACCGAGGGCAGCGTGACGTGGGTGCTGCTGATCGCCGTGCTGAACGCGATACTCGGCGTCGCCCTCGGCCTGTTGTGCAGCGCCTTCGCGCGCACCGAGTTCCAGGCGGTGCAGTTCATGCCGGTGGTCGTGGTGCCCCAGCTCTTCCTGTGCGGTCTGCTCGTTCCGCGAGATCAGCTCCCCACGTGGCTCGAGTGGATCAGCAACGTCCTCCCGCTGAGCTACGCGGTCGAGGCGCTGCAACAGGTCGCCACCCATCCCGGGGCGACGGGGCTCATGTGGCGCGACCTGGCGGTGGTCGCCGCCTTCGCGCTCCTCGCACTGTCGCTGGGCGCCGCGACCCTGAGGCGTCGCACACCATGACCGGCCCCGCGACACGCGCGGACGCCACCCCGGGTCTGCGCACTGGACGACGCCCGGGCAACCCGGACACACGGTCACGAATCCTGGCGAGTGCACGGAAACTGTTTGCACAGAACGGCTTCGACAAAACCAGCGTGCGCTCCGTGGCCACCGGGGCCGGCGTCGACTCCGCCCTGATCCACCACTACTTCGGAACGAAACGAGATCTGTTCCTCGCCTCGGTGGACATTCCCGTGGATCCGACGCAGGTGATCGCTCCGGTGCTCGACCTTCCGACGGGCGAGGTCGGCAGTCACCTCGCCCGGGCCGTCTTCTCCATCTGGGAGTCGCCCCACAAGCCCGCCGTGGTCGCGGCGTTCCGGTCCGCGATGGCGGGAAACGAACCGAATCTCATTCGCACGTTCCTGCTGGAGGTCGTGCTCCGAGACCTCGGACCGCGCGTCGACGAGCCGCCGGGAACCGGGATGCTGCGCATGCAGCTGGTGGCATCCCAGATGGCCGGGGTTCTGGTGACGCGGTACATCCTCGAATTCGAGCCACTCGCGTCGCTGCCCGTCGACGACCTCGTCGCGATCGTCGGACCGACGTTGCAGCGCTACCTCACCGGCGCTCTGCCGGTGTGATCGGGCTCACCCGAGTCAGGTGTGATCAGGCCTCGCCGGCAGCCCGGGCGAGCAACGTCTCGTGCTCGTCCGCGCCGACGTCCCGGGCCTCGTCGATGAGGAGGACGGGAATCCCGTTCTCGATGGGATACGCCCGTCGCAGGCGAGGGTTGTAGAGCAACTCGTCGCCGACCAACAGCAGAGGACCCTTGTCCTGTGGGCACGCGAGAATGCCGAGCAACGTCGGATCAATAACCACGGAAGTCCTCTCCAACCGTTCGGGTGAGCAGTGTCAGGTTACCGCGCACCGGCAGGCACCCCGGCCGAGCCGTTCTGAAACTCCGCGGCCACTGCCTTGGTCAGTCGCTTGTACTGCTGCGATTCCGGATCGACGTACCACACACGGGTTCCCGGCTTGGGCAGTCCGGCCGCGCTCAGCGCCTCGGCGTTCGGACGGTACGAGGACCCCAGCGGGATGTCCTCCACCACCTGGATGATGTCGGGTCGCAGCGCGGGAGGAAGCACCTCGAAGGCGTCGGAGATTTCCGCCAGCCTCGGCGCCCGCCCTTCGCGGAGGGTGAACGCGGCCACGGCCAGTGTCCGGCCTCCGACCTCCACCCCGTAGGCAACAGCGAGGTCGACGCGATCGACGGACACGAGCGCATCGACGATCGGCTGGGTGAACACGGCTCCCCTCGGAGTCGCGATGACGGTCTTCCGGTGGTCGACCAGCCAGTAGTCCCCGTCGGCGTCGCGACGGAAGAGGTTCTCCGTCGGAATCCAGGCGTCGCCCGCGGCAAAGATCCCCCGCATCGCGCCGCCGGACATCTCGGCGTGCACGCCCGCCCTGCCGAGGAGCAGACCGACCTCGTCGTCCTGGCATTCCCGGATGAACCCCTGCTCGTCCTCCAGCAGTCGGCCGGCGATCGGGTCGTAGGCCGCGAGCCGGACCTCCGCGCTCCCCGGGAGGGGGCGTCCCTTTGCCCCGACCTTCGCGCCTGCGACGTTCGCGAGAACCACGTCGCCCTCGGTGGACGCGTAGAACTCGAGGACTTTCGCCGGTGCGAACCGCTCCGTCGTGCGACGCCACAACCCCTGCGGCATTCCGGATCCGATGAAGAGCCGGACGGGGTGACTGCCGTCGAGCGCGAGGTTCTCGGCGTCGAGGATTTCTCGCATCATCGTCCACGTGTAGCTCACCACGGTCACCCCGTAGCGGTGGACTTCCTCGGCGAACCGCTCGGGATCGACTCCGCGTGAGAGCGCGATCCGGGAGCCACCTGCCACGGCACCACCGATCGCGGCCAGCAGACTCGACGAATGATGCAGGGGTGCAAGGCAATATACGGTGTCGCCACGGTCCAGATCGGCGGCTGAGGCCGTTCCGAACGCCGACAGCGCCCACCGGTAATTGGTGATCTGTTTCGTCTCCCAATGGCCGTTGGACTCACTGCAGATGATGAATGCCAGTTCACGAGCCAGACCGGGATCGGGCCGGTACCAGCCCGGCAGTGTCACTGCGGCGGGGTCGATCTTCTCGAGGTCCACGACGTTCGCCGAGGGATCGACGTCGAGGTCGCGCTGGTCGCCACCGCCCAGAACCAGGACTTGCATCCCGGTCGCGATCGCCGCGTCGAGATTCTCCGGGTCGGTGACGATGCGTTCGACACCGTCGATGCGGATCGCGGTGTGGACCTCCCGGCCCGGGGGCAGGAGGACAGCCACGGCACCGAGACGGGACAGCGCCGCGATGGCGGCGAGCGCACTCGGGCGCGTCTGCATCACGACGCCGACGTGAGCGGCGGGACGGACACCGGCCTGGATCAGGCCGCGCACCACGTTGTCGATCCGCTGATTGACCGCCGCGTAGGTGTGGACGCGATTGTCGAAGAGGAAGCACTCGCCGCCCGGCGCCTTCCGCCCCTGTTCGGCCAGCAACCGGCTGAGCGAGATCTGGGTGTGGGGCTGGATCTGACCGAGCCGGGCCAGCCGCGGCAGCGCCCGCGTGGCCTCGCCGGACAGCTCCACCGTTCCCCGCAGCGCCCCCGAAGCGAAATCACTGATCCCCTTGCCGACACCGACGCCGACCTCGGCGACCGACGCCACGGTGTGAATGATGCGGTCGCTGATGGAGACTCCGGATTCGCTGCCGAAATGTTCGTCGTAGCGCATGAGCTCGATATTGGTGGGCCGTGGGCCGAGACCCTCGTTCCACAGCACCCATTTCCCGGTCGTGGGCCACGTGTGGGTCGCTGCAGCCGAACCGACGACGAGGCCGAAATGTCCTGCCCGCAAAGTTGATTCGTACACATTCGCCCGTGGGGCGGCCCGGCGGATACCGCGGACGGCCAACGGCTGACCGATGTCATCGACTTCCCCGACGAACGCGAGGATGGGGCAGGTCAACTCCGCGAGCGACACGACCTGGTCCTTGATCACGAACCCGCCGGTCATCATGCGGTTGTGCACGATGAACTGCTTGAGCAAATCCGCAACAGCAGGACCGGACCACGCCACCCAGCCCTCCGTCGCGAGGAAGCGCCGCTGCTGCTCCCGCGGCAACAACGCTTCCCGGTCGTGCAACTGACGCAGGAAGTCGAGCCTCGACTTCAGTGTCTTGACGGGATCGAGAAGCTGAAAACCGGTGCGCGCCATCCACCCCGACACCGCGAGCCGGTTGAAGACGTGGTCCGCGAGGAAGCCGGCAGCGTCGGTGGCGAACCCCGCCGGGATGCCGAACGGCAGCCCGGCGAGCGTGTCGACCGGACTGCCGAACGTCACGAGGCCGGCGATGTTGCGACTGCGGCGATAGGCGGCGGCCTGGTAGGCGAACATGCCGCCCTGCGAGTATCCGGACAGGTAGACGTCGTGACCGGTGTGCGCCCGCACCTGGTCGATGATCTCGCTGATCGCGACGATGTGGTCGGCGAGATTCCGATCCCACCCGCCCTCTTCGGAATCCGGCGATCCGAAGTCGACCACCCACGGGTCGATCCCCATCGAGTGCAGGATGCCGACTGCGCCTTGATCCCGGGTCACGTCGTAGACGTCGGCCGACATCATCATCGGCGGGACCAGGACGATGGGGGGCCCGGCGTCGGCAGGGTCGGTGTCGGGGAAATACCTGCGGAGCCGATACATCGGTGCGCGTTCGACCACCTCGAACGGCGACGTGGTGAGGTCCGTCTCGAGTCCGCCGAGGCGAACTACCTCCAACCCGTTCTGCGCCGTCGCCACCACGCGACGGATCGGGCCCATCACCGTTTCGGTATTCAGTCCCACGAACACTCTCCCAGACTCTCGAACCGTGACGCACGTCTCACTGCCGCCCGCCCTCACCCTACTGCGCTCGACGATTCACACAGCCCCTAATCCGGGGCGTCCGACACGGGCGTCATCGACACCACTCACGCAGCGACTCGGACAGCTGACGGACCCCGCCCAACTGTTCGGCCACACGGATACCGGCCGTACCGCCGCGGGCGTTACGCGAGGCGATCGAGCCCTCGACGGTGAGCACCTCCCGCACGTCCGGAGTGAGCGCCGGATCGACCCCGGCGAGTTCGTCGTCGGTGAGATCCTCGAGTCCGACGCCCCGCGCCTCGGCAACGCGGACGCACGCCCCCGCCGCCTCGTGCGCGACCCGGAACGGGACGCCCTGACGAACGAGCCACTCGGCGATGTCGGTGGCCAGCGTGAATCCCGCCGGTGCCAGTTCCGCCATTCGGTCCGTGTGGAATTCGAGAGTGGAGACCAGTCCGGTGATCGCCGGGAGCAGCAACTCGAGCTGCGCCACCGAATCGAAGACCGGCTCCTTGTCCTCCTGCAGATCCCGGTTGTACGCGAGCGGCTGCGCCTTCAGGGTGGCCAGCAGACCCGTCAGGTTACCGATCAGCCGCCCGGACTTGCCGCGGGTGAGCTCGGACACGTCCGGGTTCTTCTTCTGCGGCATGATCGACGAGCCGGTCGACCAGGCGTCGGCGAGCGTGATGTAGCCGAATTCCGGAGTGCTCCACAGGATCACCTCCTCGGCCATCCGCGACAGGTCGACGCCGATCATCGCGAGCACGAACGCCGCCTCGGCCGCGAAGTCCCGCGACGACGTGGCGTCGATCGAGTTCTCGGCCGACGAATCGAAGGCGAGTTCCGCGGCGATCGCCTCGGGATCGAGTCCGAGTGACGAGCCGGCCAACGCTCCGGAACCGTACGGCGACACGGCCGCCCGCACGTCGAAGTCCCGCAGCCGCTGAACGTCACGAAGCAACGGATGCGTGTGCGCCAGCAGGTGGTGCGCGAGCAGCACCGGCTGCGCGGCCTGCAGGTGGGTCTTGCCCGGCATCACCGCGGAGGGGTGCGCGGCTGCCTGCGTCGCGAGGGCATCGACGACGTCGAGAGCACCCGCCGCCACCCGGCGGACGGCGTCCCGCAGCCACATCCGGAACAGCGTCGCCACCTGATCGTTGCGCGAACGCCCGGCGCGCAGGCGTCCCCCGACCTCCGGACCGACCCGATCGATCAGCCCGCGCTCGAGCGCCCCGTGCACGTCCTCGTCGGATTCGCTCGGGACGAACTCGCCGCTCGCGACGTCCGCCGCGAGCCTGCCGAGACCGTCGAGCATCGCCGCCAGGTCCTCGTCACCGAGCAGGCCGGCCTTGTGCAGCACCCGGGCATGCGCCTGGGACGCGCGCACGTCGTACGGGGCCAGCACCCAGTCGAAGTGGGTGGACTTGCTCAGCGCCGCCATGGCGGCGGCCGGTCCGGACTCGAACCGGCCGCCCCAGAGGGCTCCTTCGTTGGTGCCGTGAGCACTCATACCTAGAGGCCCAGATCGCGCTTCGCCGCGACCTTCGAGGACAGTCCGTGGATCTGCACGAATCCCTTGGCGTAGGACTGGTCGAACGTGTCGCCCTCGTCGTAGGTCGCCAGGTTGAAGTCGTACAGCGACTCGTTGCTGCGGCGGCCGTTGACGATGATCGCACCGCCGTGCAGCACAAGCCGGATGTCGCCGGAGACGCGTTCCTGCGTCTTCTCGATGAACGTGTCCAGCGCGACCTTCAGCGGGGAGAACCAGAGGCCGTCGTACACCAGCTCGCTCCAGCGCTGCTCGGTCTGACGCTTGTAGCGGCCGAGTTCGCGTTCCTGCGTGACGTGCTCGAGTTCCTGGTGGGCGTTGATGAGGACCATCGCTCCGGGAGCCTCGTAGATCTCACGGCTCTTGATGCCGACGAGACGGTCCTCGACGACGTCGAGGCGGCCGACACCCTGAGCGCCGGCGCGGCGGTTGAGCTCCTGGATCGCTTCGAGGACGCTGACCGGCTTGCCGTCGATCGCGACGGGCCGGCCGGCCTCGAAGCTGATGATCAGCTCGTCGGGTGCCTGCCAGTTGACGGTCGGGTCCTGCGTGTAGTCGTAGACGTCCTTGGTCGGCGCGTTCCACAGGTCCTCGAGGAACCCGGTCTCGACGGCGCGGCCCCACACGTTCTGGTCGATCGAGAACGGCGACTTCTTGGAGACGTTGATCGGGATCTCGTTCTCCTCGGCGAACGCGATCGCCTTCTCCCGGGTCCACGCGTAGTCGCGGACCGGTGCGATCACGTCGAGGTCGGGGGCGAGCGATCCGAAGCCGACCTCGAACCGGACCTGGTCGTTGCCCTTGCCGGTGCAGCCGTGCGCGACCGTGGTGCCGCCGTGGGCACGCGCGGCCTCGACGAGGTGCTTGACGATCAGCGGGCGGCTGATGGCCGACACGAGCGGGTAGCGGTCCATGTAGAGGGCGTTGGCCTGGATGGTCGGCAGGCAGTATTCGTCGGCGAACTCGTCGCGCGCGTCCACCACGACCGACTCGACCGCACCGCAGTCGAGTGCACGCTGACGCACGACCTCCATGTCCTCGCCGCCCTGGCCGAGATCGATGGCGACAGCAACAACTTCCTTGCCCGTCTCCTTGCCGATCCAGCTGATGGCGACTGAGGTGTCCAGCCCGCCCGAGTAGGCGAGTACGACGCGATCGGCCATGGTCCTTGTGCTCCTTAGGTTGAAGATCTGTAGAGATGATTCAGTTGTCAGGCGAGGGATTCGATCTTGGCCGCGAGTTCCGCCCCGCTCAGCGGCTCCCGTGCCACCACGAGAATGGTGTCATCCCCCGCGATGGTTCCCACGACGTCAGGTAATGATGCCCGATCGAGTGCACTCGCCAGATAGTGCGCTGCCCCCGGGGGAGTTCGCAGCACCGCCATGTTGCCACTGGCATCGGTCGACACCAGTAACTCCCCCAGCAACCGCGACAGCCGGTCGGTTCCGCCGGAGACGCCGCGGACGGGATTTCCGTCCTCGGGCACCACGTAGACCCCGGCGCCGCCATCTGCGGCGCGAAGCTTCACGGCACCCAGTTCCTCGAGATCCCGCGACAGCGTGGCCTGGGTGGCGTCGATGCCCTCGGCGGCGAGCAGCGCCGCGAGTTCGGTCTGGCTGCGGACCGGGTTGTTCGACAGGATCGCGACGATGCGTGCCTGCCGTCCCGCCCGTGTGGGTGCCGTCGCCGCGTTCGCGGGGCGCTGCGGCGGTGCCGCACTTGCACGCTGCGGCGGTGCCGCACTTGCACGCTGCGGCTGAGCCGCACCTGCACTCTGCGGAGGTGCCGCACTCACGGACGGTCCCCGGTTCGCTGTGCGAGCAGCCACACGAGCAGTGCCTTCTGTGCGTGCAGCCGGTTCTCCGCCTCGTCCCAGACGACGCTCTGCGGTCCGTCGAGGACGTCGTCGGTGATCTCCTCCCCGCGGTGGGCGGGCAGGCAGTGCAGGACCACCGCGTCGGCGTCGGCCTTTGCGAGCAGCGCCTCGTTGATCTGGAACGGGCGGAACGGGCCGACGCGGTCGAGCCCGTCGTTCTCCTGGCCCATCGACGTCCAGGTGTCGGTGACGAGTGCGTCCGCGCCGACGACCGCCGTCTGTGGGTCACCGGTGAGGGTGATGGTCGCGCCGGTCTCGGCCGCCCGCGCGCGGGCTGCCTCGACCACCCACGGCAGGGGCGCGAATCCCTCGGGGCTGGCGATGGTCACGTTGACGCCGGCGGTCACACCGCCCAGCATCAGCGAGTGCGCCATGTTGTTGGCGCCGTCGCCGAGGTAGGTGAGCTTCAGCCCCTTCAGCGAACCCTTCCGCTCCACGAGCGTCTGCAGATCGGCCAGGACCTGGCACGGGTGGAACTCGTCGGACAGCGCGTTGACGATCGGGACGTCGGCGCCGGACGCCATCGCCTCGAGCCGCTTCTGCCCGAACGTGCGCCACACCACGGCGTCGACGTACCGCGACAGGACACGGCCCGTGTCCTGCAGCGTCTCCTCGCGGCCGAGTTGGGTGCTGCGACCGTCGACGACGATCGCGTGACCGCCGAGCTGCGCGATGCCCATCTCGAACGAGAACCGGGTGCGCGTCGAATTCTTCTCGAAGATCACGCCGACCCCACGGGGGCCTTCGAGCGGACGCTCGGCGAACGGGGCCTTCTTCAGCCTGGCGGCGAGCTCGAGGACCTCGGCCTGCTGCGCAGGGGTGAGGTCGTCGTCCCGGAGAAAGTGTTTCACCACGGTCGTCACTGCTTTCCCGGCTGAGCGGCCGATTGCGCGTTGTCGAGAATCGCGGGCAGCGCCGCGACGAATCCTTCGGCTTGATCGTCCGTGAGGACCAGGGGCGGAGCAAGCCGGACGACGCCCGGTTGCGCGGCGTTGATCAGGTATCCGGCCTCGCGCGCGGAGTTCTCCACGGCGGGGGCCACGTCCTGGGTCAGGACGATGCCGAGCAGCAGCCCGGCGCCGCGGACGTGGTCGATCAGCGGATGTCCGAGACCTTCGATGCCGGCCGACAGCGACTTGCCGAGCGTGTCGGCGCGGGAGATGAGGTCGTCCTCGGCGATCGTCCGCAGCACGGCGAGGGCCGCCGACGCGCAGACGGGGTTCCCGCCGAACGTCGTGCCGTGCTTGCCCGGCCCGAACAGGTCCGCGGCCGCGCCGGTCGCGATGCACGCGCCGATCGGCATCCCGCCACCGAGACCCTTCGCGAGGGTCATGACGTCGGGCACGATCCCGACCGCCTGGTGTGCGTAGAACCAGCCCGTGCGCCCGATCCCGGTCTGCACTTCGTCGAGCACGAGCAGGGCGCCGCGATCGGCGGTAATCCGCCGTGCGCCCGCGAGGTATCCCTCCGGCGGAACGACGACACCGCCCTCACCCATCATCGGCTCCAGGAACACGGCAGCGGTGTCGGCGTCGACGGCGCGATCGAGTGCGTCGAGATCGCCGTACGGCACGTGCTCGACACCCGGGGGCATCGGCTCGAACGGCGCGCGCTTGGCGGCCTGGCCGGTGAGCGCGAGAGCACCCATCGTCCGGCCGTGAAAGGAGTTCTCCGCGGCGATGATCTTCGATCGGCCCGTGGCCCGCGCGAGCTTGAACGCCGCCTCGTTGGCCTCGGTGCCGGAATTGCACAGGAAGACACGTCCGGGGGCGCCCAGGTGGGACAGCAGCTTCTCGGCCAGTTCGATCGCCGGCTCGCTGGCGTACAGGTTCGACACGTGCCCGAGGGTCGACAACTGCGTCGTGACGGCCTCGATGATCGCCGGGTGCGCGTGCCCGAGGATGTTGACGGCGATGCCGGCGAGGAAGTCGACGTACTCCTTGCCGTCGGCGTCGGTCAGCACCGCTCCCTGACCACGCGTCAGTGCCACCCGGGGGACGCCGTACGTGTTCATCAGAGCGCCGGACCAGCGCTGCTGGAGTTCCGGGGTTCCGGTCATGAGGCAACTCCCTCGGTAGGTGAAGTCGGGCCGGGCGTGACCATCGTGCCGATGCCCTCGCCGGTGAACAGTTCGAGCAGAACGGAATGGGCGACGCGGCCGTCGATGACGTGCGCGGTGGGCACGCCGCCGCGGACGGCGCGCAGGCAGGCCTCCATCTTGGGCACCATGCCGGCGTCGAGGCTGGGCAGCAGTTGCGCGAGCGCGTCCACGTCGATCTCGGTGGCCAGCGAATCGCGGTCCGGCCAGTTCGTGTACAGCCCTTCGACATCCGTGAGGACCACCAGCTTCTCGGCGCCGATGGCCTCGGCGAGCGCGGCGGCGGCGGTGTCGGCGTTGATGTTGTGCACCACACCGTCCGAGTCGGGGGCGATGGTGGACACCACGGGAATTCGGCCCGCACGGATCAGATCCAGGACGGCCTCCGGGTTCACCGTCGTGACGTCGCCGACGAGACCGATGTCGGTCGGCGTGCCCTCGACCATCACGGTGCGCTTGGTGGCGGTGAACAGGTGCGCGTCCTCACCGGAGATGCCGACGGCGTACGGTCCGTGCGCGTTGATCAGTCCGACCAGTTCGCGGCCGACCTGACCGAACAGCACCATCCGGACGACGTCCATGACCTCGGGAGTGGTGACGCGGAAGCCGCCCTTGAATTCGCCTGTCATGCCGAGCTTTCCGAGCATGGCATTGATCTGGGGGCCGCCGCCGTGCACGACGACCGGCTGAATTCCGACCGTCCGCAGGAACGCCATGTCGGCCGCGAACGCCGTCTTCAGCGCGTCGTCGACCATGGCGTTGCCGCCGTACTTCACGACGACGACCTTGTCACGGAACTGCTGCAGCCACGGCAGAGCCTCCGCCAGGACGTGCGCCTTCTGGTGATCGGTGATGCCGCTGAGTGCCTCGCTGGTCGCTGTCATGACGAATACGCCGAGTTCTCTTCGACATACGCGTGCGACAGGTCGGTGGTCCGGATGGTCACGGCGTGCTCGCCCAGACCGAGGTCGATGTCTAGGGAGATGTCGATGTCGCTCAGGTCCACATCCCGCGCACCCGGTGCGCCGACGCCGTCGATGCAGACGGGGGCGCCGTTGAACGACACCGAGATCGTGTCGGGGTCCAGTTCGATCGGCGCGATGCCGATGGCGGCGAGTACCCGGCCCCAGTTGGGGTCGGATCCGAACAGCGCCGTCTTGACGAGACTGTCCCGCGCCACCGTCCGGGCGCCGATCAGGGCGTCGTCCTCGCTGACCGCGCCGCGGACCGTGATCCGCACCCGCTTGGTGACGCCCTCCGCGTCGGCCATCATCTGATCGGCCAGATCGTCGCAGACGGCCGTCACGGCCGCATTCAGTTCGTCCTGGGTCGGTGTCACGTTGCTCGCACCGGACGCCAGCAGCAGCACCGTGTCGTTGGTCGACGTGGCACCGTCGACGTCCAGCCGATCGAACGTCACCCGGGTGGCCGCCCGCAGCGCAGCGTCGAGTTGCGCCGCGGTCGCGACGGCGTCGGTCGTCACGACGCACAGCATCGTCGCCAGCGCGGGGGCCAGCATGCCTGCGCCCTTCGCCATTCCGCCCACGTTCCACTTGTCCGCATGGTGCAGGGCGGCCTGCTTCGGCACCGTGTCGGTGGTCATGATCGCGTACGCGGCGTCGGTGCCACCCGAGATTCCCCCGGCGAGTTCGTGCACCGCCTCCGTGACCCCGGCCAGGACCTTCTCCATCGGCAGGCGGTCGCCGATCAGACCGGTGGAACACACCGCGACCTCGACGGCTCCGGTCTCGGTTCCCCAGTTGCTCAGCGCGGATGCCACTTCCTCGGCCGTCTTGTGCGCATCCTGGAACCCGCCCGCACCCGTGCACGCGTTGGCCCCACCGGAATTGAGCACGACGGCGCGCAGCCTGCCCGTGGTGAGCACCTGCTGCGACCACAGCACGGGGGCGGCCTTCACCTTGTTCGCGGTGAAGACGCCGGCCGCCGCGAGCTCGGGTCCCTCGTTGACGACGAGAGCCAGGTCGGCGTTGCCGCTCGCCTTGATACCCGCCTTGATCCCGGCCGCGCGGAAGCCCGCGGGCCCCGACACTCCCTGGGTTCGGACCAGGGTGCCGCCGGCGACCTCCCGGGTCGGGTGCGGATCGATCGTGCTGTCACTGCTCACGGGGCAACTCCCACTGTCGAGAGACCGGCGGTCTCGGGTAGTCCAAGCGCAAGATTCATCGATTGCACCGCTCCGCCGGCGGTGCCCTTCGCAAGGTTGTCGATCACCGCGACCACGACGATTTGACCGGCGTCGGCGTCGACCGTCACCGCGATCTGGACCGCGTTCGATCCGACGACGGCACCGGTCTGCGGCAGCACACCCTGGGGCAGGACGTGCACGAACGGCTCGTCCGCGTACGCCTTTTCGTAGATCGCGCGCACCTCGTCCTCGGACGCCGTGGTGGCCGCGGTGCAGGTGGCGAGGATGCCGCGCGGCATCGGCGCCAGCACGGGGGTGAACGACACGGTGACGCGCTGACCGGCGAGTTCGGAGAGGTTCTGGATGATCTCCGGGGTGTGGCGGTGCACGCCGCCGACACCGTAGGCACGGACCGAACCCATCACCTCGGAGCCGAGCAGGTCGGCCTTGGGTGCGCGGCCCGCGCCGGAGGCACCGGTGACGGCGACGATCGTGACCCGTGGTTCGACGACACCCGCCGCGACCGCCGGGGCCATCGCCAGGCTCGACACCGTCGGGAAGCACCCGGGGACGGCGATGCGTGTGGCGCCGACGAGTTTCTCGCGGGCACCCGGCAGTTCCGGGAGTCCGTATGGCCAGCTACCTGCGTGCGGGCTCTTGTAGTACCGCTCCCAGTCCTCGGCGTTCGTCAGCCGGAAGTCGGCGCCGCAGTCGATGATGACCGTGGACTCGGGCAGCGCCTTCGCGTACTGCGCCGAATTGCCGTGCGGCAGACCGAGAAACACCACGTCGTGCCCGGCGAGCGTCTCGACGGTGGTGTCCTCGAGCACTCGGTCGGCGAGGGGAAGCAGGTGCGGATGGTGCGAGCCCAGAGTCGATCCGGCGTTGCCGCCGGCAGTGAGCGCACCGATGACGAGCGAACCGTCCGCGTACGACGGGTGCCCCAGCAGCAGACGCAGCACTTCGCCACCGGCGTATCCGCTCGCGCCGGCGACGGCAATCCTGATCGGTTTTCCCGCGTGCTCAGTCATACGATTGATTATGCATCATCATGCAAGCTAATACACACCGCGGTCTCTCGACGGGACGGAATGCGTGGTCACTGCTTGCCGAGCGACCGCCGAATCTCGTCGAGCTTGGCCTTTCCCGCCTTCTCCCGCTTCTCCCACGCCTCGTCCAGCGACTGCCCCGACGGGCTGTCGTGCGCGAGTTCGGAGGAGCCCATCGCCGTCCCGAACCGTCCCTCGATCCGCTCACGCACGCGGTCGAACGTCGGGACCCCGCCCGGCGTGTAGTCCGGCTCGGGCACAGCGGGCGCGATGTGGGGCACGACCTCCGCGGTCACCGGATCCTCGGCCGGAATCGCCGCGCCCACGTCCACCGCCGCGAGGAGCGCCCCGAGACCCGGACGACCCGCGGCCACCGCGCGCACCACCTCGAGGAACTCGGCGTCGGTCAACTGACTCGCCGCCGCCACGACGTCGCGCACTTCGGTCATCGCACTGCTCCTCACCGCCTCGGGCCCTCCACCCAGGCTACGGGTCAGCTGCGCAGTTCGGCACCCACGGCAGCGGACGCCGCGGCCACCGCGGCGTCGCGGGCGGCGCTCGCCTCATCCTCGGTCAGGGTGCGGTCGACGCCGCGGAAACGCAGCGCGAACGCCAGCGACTTCCGGCCCTCCCCGACCTGCGCACCTTCGAACACGTCGAACAGCCGGATGTCCTCGAGGAGCTCTCCTCCACCCGACCGCAGGGCCGCCTGGACCTCGGCGGCGGGTACCGCCGTGTCGACCACGACCGCCACGTCCTGAAGGACCGCGGGGAAGGGTGAGACCTTCGGCGCGGGCAGGTTCTCCACCAGCGGCAGGGCGTCCAGATCGATCTCCACGGCACTCGTCCGCGGGGGAAGCCCGGCGCGCTCGAGCACGGCGGGATGCAACTCGCCCGCGTGGCCGACGACGACACCGTTCACGAGCAGTTCCGCGCCGCGGCCCGGGTGCCACGGCAGGTACTGCGTCGCGCGGAACTCCAGTTCGACACCGGCCGCGGCAGCGACCGTCCGGGCGGCGGCGAACGCGTCGGTGGCATCGGCTGCGCGTCCCGCGCCCCACGGGCCGCTCGGCTCACGCTGCCCCGTGAGCACCGCCGCCACGTGCACCGGCTGGTCCGGCAACGACTGCAGCAGTGCCGTGATCTGTTCGTCGGTCGGGCGGCGATCCACCGGCAGTGCCTCGACCGGCTTGGTGTCGGCGCCGGGCAGCACGACCTGCGCGATGCCGAACAGCGACAGGTCGCGCTGACCGCGGGAGACGTTGCGCGCGAGAACCTCGAGAAGTCCGGGCAGGAGCGTGGTGGCCAGTTCCGGCCGATCCGATTCGAGCGGGTTCAGCACCGTGCTGGTGTTCCTGCGCGGATCCTCGGGGTCCAGGCCCCACGTGTCGAAGATCGCGGGGGGCAGGAAGACGGGGGGAAGGATCTCGACGTATCCCGAGAACGCCAGGGCACGGCCGACGGCGCGCTTGCGGCGCTGCGCAGGAGTCAACCCACGACCCGCGGGGGCTGCGGGCAGCACCGACGGAATCTTCTCGAGCCCCTCGAGGCGCAGCACCTCCTCCACCAGGTCGGCAGGCTGCACCAGGTCGGGTCGCCACGACGGCGGCCCGGCGACGAGCTGACCGTGTCCGCTGTCGCTGACCCCGACCTCGACGTTGCAGCCGATCTGCGTCAGCCGGCGCGCAGCGGTGCCGTTGGGGTAGTCGACGCCCGCCACGCGGTCGGGGAGGTCGATGTCCATGTGGATGGGCTCGTGCGGGGTGACCTCACCGATGTCGGTGAGCGCCGGCTCGACCCGCCCGCCGGCGATGTCGACGAGCAGCGCGGCCGCCCGGTCCAGTGCCGCGACGGGGATCTCGGGGTCGACCACACGCTCGAAACGCTTGCTGGCCTCGCTCGTCAGCTTGTGCCTGCGCGCGGTCTTGAACACCGCGAGCGGATCCCACGTGGCCGCCTCGAGCAGGATGTCGGTGGTTTCCGACCCGACCTCGGTGGACGCGCCACCCATGATCCCGGCCAGCGACACGACGCCCGAATCGTCCGAGATCACGACGTCCTCGGGGTCGAGGACGCGCTCGGTCTCGTCGAGAGTGGTCAGCTTCTCCCCCGCCACCGCGCGGCGCACGACGAGTTCGCCGCTGATCTTCGCGGCATCGAACGCGTGCAGCGGCTGGCCCAGTTCGAGCAGAACGTAATTGGTGACGTCGACGGCCGGCGAGATCGGGCGGACCCCCGACAGCAGCAGGCGGCGCTGCAGCCACCACGGGCTGACCGCCTTCGGATCGATACCCGTCACCCGGCGGGCGGCGAAACGCGTCGCCTTCGACTCCGGCTCGACGCGGATCGGCCAGGCCTCCCCCTCCGCCGGGTACGGCGCCACCGACGCCGGGTCGGCGAAGTCGAGGTCGAACCCGCACGCCAGTTCACGGGTGAGCCCGCGGACGGAGAAGCAGTAGCCGCGGTCCGGGGTGATGTTGAGTTCGATGACCGTGTCGTGCAGGCCCATCAACTCGTTGGCGTCCGCGCCGGGGAGCGCGGTGCCCGGCTCGAGGACGAGGATGCCCGAATGGTCCTTGCCGATGCCGAGTTCGGCCACCGAACAGATCATCCCGTCGGAAACCTGCCCGTACGTCTTGCGGGACGCGATGGCGAAACCACCGGGAAGGACTGCGCCGGGGAGTGCGACCACCACGAGGTCGCCTACGGCGAAGTTCCGGGCGCCGCACACGATGCCCTGCGGTTCGGCCGCCCCCACATCCACCTTGCAGAAGCGGATCGGCTTCTTGAACTCGGTGAGCTCGGTGATCTCGAGAACCTTGCCGACCACGAGGGGGCCGTCGACGGGTTCGAGCCGGTCGACTTCCTCGACCTCGAGCCCGACCCGGACGAAACCTGCGTCGAGTTCCTCGGCGGTGACGTCCCAGTCCGGGGTGGCACGCTGGAGGATCTCGGTCAGCCAGGATTGCGCTACTCGCACGTCTGCTCAGCTCTCTCGTTCGTGAAGATGTCGTGACTGTGGTGGGCGGGATTCGGGTGACGCGAAGTCAGCCCTGGACACCGAAGGGCAGCGTGAACCGCACGTCGCCCTCGACGATGTCGCGCATGTCCGGGATCCGGTTCCGGAACTGGAGTGTGCGCTCGAGCCCCATGCCGAACGCGAACCCGGTGTACACGTCGGGGTCGATGCCGGAGGCGCGCAGCACATTCGGGTTGACCATTCCGCAGCCGCCCCACTCGACCCAGCCTGCGCCGCCCTTCTTGTTCGGGAACCAGACGTCCACCTCGGCGGACGGTTCCGTGAACGGGAAGTAGTTCGGGCGCATCCGGGTGCGGGTCTCGGGACCGAACAGTGCGCGGGCGAACGCGTCGAGCGTGCCGCGCAGGTGGGCCATGGTGAGGCCCTTGTCGACGGCGAGACCCTCCACCTGAGAGAAGACCGGGGTGTGGGTTGCGTCGAGTTCGTCGGTGCGGAACGTCCGCCCGGGGCACACCACGTAGATCGGCACCTCGCGCGAGAGCATGGTGCGCACCTGTACCGGCGACGTGTGCGTGCGGAGCACCTGGCGCGAGCCCTCCGGTGCGATGTGGAACGTGTCCTGCATCGTCCGCGCGGGGTGATCGGGCAGGAAGTTGAGGGCATCGAAGTTGAAGTGCTCGGTCTCCACCTCCGGGCCCTCGGCGACCTCCCAGCCCATCGCGACGAACACGTCCTCGACCTGCTCGGAGATGATGCTGATCGGGTGGCGGGCGCCCACCGGCTGACGCTGCGACGGCAGGGTCACGTCGATGGCCTCGGCCACGAGCACGGCCGCGTCCCGTTCGGCGAGCAGGACGGCGCGGCGCTCGTCGAACGCCGCACTGATCCGGGTGCGGACGACGTTCACGCGCTTGCCCGCGTCCGCCTTCTCCTTGCCAGGGAGGGCTCCGAGTCCGCGTCGGGCGAGGGCGATCGGCGACTTGTCGCCCATGTGCTCGACCTTGGCCTTCGCCAGGTCGTCGAGATCCGCCACCGACGCGAACGCCTTCTCGGCGCTCTCCGCTGCCGCAGTCAGAGCGTCTTCGGTGAGCGCACTCGCATCGACCGCGCCGCCTTCGACGCCCGTGGAGGCAGCGCCCTCTTTTTTAGCCACGACCGGTGCCACTCCTTAAGTTCTTTCAGTCAACACTCTCGACGAAACCGAAACAGCTCGCCGTCAAATCCTATGCGATCCGATTTTCGCCGGTTCAGCTGTCGGTTCGCTTGCGATTCTGGACCCGCGCGCTCGAATACAGGCAGATCGACGCCGCCGTCGCCAGGTTGAGGCTCTCGGCTCGACCGTGGATCGGAATCCGCACCCGGTGATCGGCTCGCGCGGACGTGGCCGCGTCGAGGCCGTGGGCCTCGTTGCCGAACAGCCACGCCGTGGGGCGGGCCAGCAGTTCGTCGGCGTCGTCCAGATCGACCTCGCCGTCTGCCGCCGTGGCGAGCAATTGAATTCCCGCCGCGCTGATGCTGTCGAGGACCGCCGCGGTGTCCCGTTCACGCACCACCGGAAGGTGGAACAGGCTTCCGGCGGACGCCCGGACGCATTTGCCGTTGTGCGGGTCGACGCTGTCGCCCGCGAGAATGGCCGCGTCCGCGCCCACCGCGTCCGCGACCCGGATGACGGTGCCCGCGTTACCCGGCTCCGCGACCGCCACCGGGACCGCGAGCAGACGGGTTCCGGGTCCGATCGCCTCCGCCAGCGGAACGTCGAGGAGATCGCACACCGCGACGAGACCCGGCGGGGTCACCGTGTCGCTGAGCGCTCGAACCGCCCGGTCCGTCACCAACGACGTACGGACGCCCGCCGTGTGTGCCCGGTCGATCAGCCTCGCGTACCGCTGCTCGGCGTCCTCGGTGTAGAAGAGATCGTGCACGGGGCGGGTGTCGAGTGCCTCGCCGACGGAGTTCTCGCCCTCCACCAGAAAACGCCCGACCTTGCGGCGTTCCGCGGTGCGCAGCAGCTTGACAGCAGAAACGACCCGTGGGGTGCGCTCGGTGAGCGGGTCCACGGGTCGTTTCCGAGGCTCTGAAGGCCGGGGCTCTGAAGGCCGGGGTGCTGCGAGACTCAGGCTGCTTCTCCGGCCGGAGCGTTCACGTCAGCCGGGAGCGCCGCCTTGGCGAGGGCCACGAGGCCGGCGAATGCCGCCGCGTCGGACACGGCCAGCTCGGCGAGGTTCTTGCGGTCGACCTCGATCTCGGCCAGACGCAGACCCTGGATCAGGCGGTTGTACGTGATGTCGTTCGCCCGTGCAGCAGCGTTGATACGCGTGATCCACAGCTTGCGGAAGTCGCCCTTGCGCGCGCGGCGGTCACGGTACGCGTAGGTCAGCGAGTGGAGCTGCTGTTCCTTCGCCTTGCGGTACAGGCGCGAGCGCTGTCCGCGGTAGCCGCTGGAGGCTTCGAGAATCGAACGACGCTTCTTCTGGGCGTTTACCGCCCTCTTTACGCGTGCCACTGAAAAATCCTGTCAATCTTGGGGCGGTGAGCTGCCCCGGGTGGTCAGTAAAAGGGTGTCGACTCAGATGTCGAGCAGGCGCTTGATGCGAGGAGTGTCAGCCTTGCTGACGACAGCCACGCCATCGAGGCGACGGGTCACCTTCGTGGCCTTGTGCTCGAGCAGGTGGCGGCGACCGGCCTTCTGGCGCAGGATCTTTCCGCTGCCGGACACCTTGAATCGCTTCGCGGTGCCGCTGTGGGTCTTCGACTTGGGCATGGAGTCCTCAGTTCTCTGTATCCGGACCGTGATCCGGGTCGTGCTGGTGTAGTCGGACTAGCTGGTCGGCGCTTCGCCGGGCGCACTGTCGCCCGCTTGCTCCGCAGGTGCCGCCGGAGCCTGTGCCGGTGCGGCCGGCGCGGGAGTTGCCCGCTGCGCCGGCGGCGCAGCGGCGCTTTCCTGCGCCTTCACACGGGTCTTCGCGCCCTTGTGCGGAGCGAGCACCATCGTCATGTTTCGACCGTCCTGCTTGGCGGACGTCTCCACGAACCCGAGATCCGCGACGTCTGCACCGAGACGCTGCAGCAGCCGGAATCCGAGCTCCGGACGCGACTGCTCACGTCCGCGGAACATGATCGTGACCTTGACCTTGGATCCCGCTTCGAGGAAGCGCACGACGTTGCGCTTCTTCGTCTCGTAGTCGTGATCGTCGATCTTGGGGCGGAGCTTCTGCTCCTTGATGACCGTGAGCTGCTGGTTCTTGCGCGACTCACGCGCCTTCTGCGCGGCCTCGTACTTGAACTTGCCGTAGTCCATGATCTTGCAGACCGGCGGGCGAGCGTCGGGGGCCACCTCGACCAGGTCGAGATCGGCCTCGAGGGCCAAGCGGAGTGCATCTTCAACACGCACGATGCCAACCTGTTCACCTCCGGGTCCGACGAGGCGGACCTCGGGAACTCGGATGCGATCGTTGATGCGGGTCTCAGTGCTGATGGGGCCTCCTAGGTTGAACGGTCTTGTCTCGAGACCGCCAGCAGCCCGTACGCCCGGATTCCCAACAAAAAAGCCCCGCGGCGGTGAATGACTCTCACCATGCGGGGCCCGATGTCGACCGATCAGACGAACTCACGGCTCACGCCGATCCCTCATCTCCTCACATTCGAGGAACTCGAACCGAGTAACCTCGGACCGAGCGACCGGACCACTGAACTGCAGTTTTACCTGCCGCGCAGAGGTGGGAGTCGGACTCCACTTGCTGCCCCCGACAAATCCGAAGGCGGTCGTTGCGTCAAGAGTAACATTTGCGCACGTCGCGAGCTAATCGATACCGGGACGTTGCGCCACAGGGCCCTGGTGGAATCCTCTAAGGCATGACGGACAACATCGATGACACCCCGAACGACGGCACCCCGACCGACGGTGACCAGAATACCGACGTCCGGGAACTGGCCGACGTTCCCTCGGTCGAGGTCATCAGCCGCGCCGCGGTCATGCTCATGAGTTCGGCAGCCGAGAAGCTCGGCCTGTCCGACGCCGACCCCGACTCCAGCCCGCACCGCGACCTTGACGAGGCCCGGCGGGTCATCACCGCCCTCGCCGGCCTGGTGACCGCGTCCATCGAGTACCTCGGACCGCACGCGGGACCGATCCGCGAAGGCCTCCAGGCGCTGCAGCGGGCGTTCCGCGAAGCGTCCTCGCACCCGGACGAGCCGGGCAAGGGTCCGGGCGAGAAGTACACCGGCCCCGTGTACTGACATGGCGAGCCGCAACAAGACCGCGCAGACGCCTGCCTGCGTCGACGAGTTCCTCGCCACGATCGCCGATCCGGTCAAGCGCGCCGACAGCGTACGACTGGTGGAGCTGCTCACCGCTGCGAGCGGAGAGCCCGCCGCGATGTGGGGCACGAGCATCGTCGGGTTCGGCTCCCGCCACTACAGGTATGCCAGCGGACACGAGGGCGATACTGCACTGATCGGCTTCTCGCCCCGGGCCGCGGCACTCACCCTGTACCTCTCGCTCGACCTCACCGAGCACGAGGCCGAATTCGCCGCACTCGGCAAGCACACGCTCGGCAAGGGCTGCCTCTACGTCAAGAAGCTCGCCGACGTCGACGAGTCGGTTCTCGTCTCGTTGCTGAACCGATCCGTGGCCGCCGCCCGCGCGCTCTGATCGAATCTCACCGTTCGAACACGCTGCGCGCGTCGGCAGGCGGTTCGCCGAAAAGGCTCGGATCGCGCGGGACGAACGACCGGCCGGTGAGGGTGGCGTCGGACACCCGGTCCAGCCGGAACCACCGCACACCCGCCCGGCTCAGGCACCACGCGATGAGGAACCACGATCCCCTCGTGTGAGCGAGAAGGTGCGGTTCGACGACCCGTTCGGTGCGCTCGCCGTCCCGGTCCACATATCGGAGCGACACCATCAGTTCGCGCTGCAATCCGTCTTCGACGACGCGGCGGACGCGTGGTTCCGCGCTCGCCGTGTCGGCGTCTCGGCGGATCCACACCTTCGCGCCGAGGCGCTCCACCCGCTCCCTCGACTCGGAATCCATCACGTCGAGCAGCTTGGCCAGCGCGGCGCGGCCGTCGGTCGCGAACGGAGCATCGCGAAACGCCGTCAGGGCCAGTGCCACCGAGACCGCTTGAGCGGGAGTGAAATTCACGGGCGGTAACGTGCCGTTCCCGATGATCCCGTATCCCCCACCCGGCCCGGCAGTGGCCCAGATCGGGGCGCCCGAGGACTGCAGCACGGCGACGTCCCGCTTGATCGTCCGGGCGGTCACCTCGAACTGCGCCGCCAACTGCTCCGCGGTCCGGCCCCGGTCCCCCGCGCGGCGTAGTTCTTCCGTCAGGGCGTGAAGGCGGGCTGGACGGTCCATGAGGGCAGTCTGCCGAACGACCGCGGCAAAGTCCCGATTCTCGCCGACCGATTCCGTTATACGACTGTGACACTTACGGTGACACGCAGATGTCACCGTTGCGGGTTCACTCTTGTCCCATGACCCAGACAAACGAATCACACGACAGCACAGGCACTCACATCATCCTGGCTCCCGGATTCTGGCTCGGCGCATGGGCGTGGGAGGCAGTGGCTTCCGACCTGATCCGGCGAGGACACCACGTCACCGCGGTGACACTGCCCGGGCTTCACTCCTCGGACAGCGACCGCGCCGGCATCCGACTGGACGATCACATCTCCGCAATCGCGGACGTCGTCGCGAACACACCGTCGTCGGAGCGGGTTGTGCTCGTCGCGCACAGCGGTGCGGGACCGGTGGCCTACGCGGCGAGCGACCGGGTGCCCGGCCGGCTGGCCCGCATCGTCTACGTCGACTCGGGGCCATTGCAGAACGGCACCGCACTCCGTGAGGATCTCGATGCGTCGGTCACCGAGATCCCGCTCCCGTCGTGGTCCGAACTCGAAGCCGACGGCAGCAGTCTCGACGGACTCGACGACGCCATTCTCGAGACGTTCCGCAGCCGCGCGGTGCCGGAACCCGCCGGTCCCGCGAGGGACAGGCTCGAACTCCGCGACAGCAGCCGTCTGGACGTGCCGACCACGGTGATCTGCACCAGTTTCCCGTCGGAGGTCATCCAGCAGATGGCCGGCGCGGGCCATCCGATGGCCGCCGAACTCGCGCAGATCGCGAAGGTCGACTACGTCGATCTGCCGACCGGCCACTGGCCGATGTGGTCGCGGCCCGCAGACCTCGCGACCGCGATCGACACGGCCGCGAGGGACTGACCGAACTCAGCCGACTGCTGCGGCCTTCTTCGGCGCCCGCTTGCGCGGTGTCGCCGTGGCGGCCGCGGCAGTCTTCTTCGCCGAAGCGGACTTCCGCGTCGACGACGACTTGGCCGCCTTCGACTTCGCCGCAGCGGGAGGCGCCGTCACCTCGAGGACGTTTTCGAGGAACCGCCCCGTGTAACTCTCCGGAACCTGCGCAACCTCCTCCGGGGTGCCCTGTGCGACGACGGTTCCGCCGCCGGACCCGCCCTCGGGCCCCATGTCGACCACCCAGTCGGACGTCTTGATCACGTCGAGGTTGTGCTCGATCACGATCACCGTGTTGCCCTTGTCGACCAACCCGTTGACCACCCCCAGCAGCTTGCGGATGTCCTCGAAGTGCAGACCCGTCGTGGGCTCGTCGAGGATGTACACCGTGCGGCCCGTCGAACGTTTCTGCAGTTCGGCGGCGAGTTTCACGCGCTGCGCCTCACCACCGGACAGCGTGGGCGCGGGCTGACCGAGCCGCACGTACCCGAGACCGACCTCGACCAGGGTCTTGAGGTAGCGGTGGATCGAGGTGATGGGCTCGAAGAACTCCGCGGCCTCCTCGATCGGCATGTCCAGGACCTCGGCGATGGTCTTGCCCTTGTAGTGGACCTCGAGCGTCTCGCGGTTGTACCGGGCGCCGTGGCAGACCTCGCACGGCACGTACACGTCGGGCAGGAAATTCATCTCGATCTTCAACGTGCCGTCTCCGGAGCAGGCCTCGCACCGGCCGCCCTTGACGTTGAACGAGAACCGGCCCGGCTGGTAGCCGCGCACCTTCGACTCGGTAGTGGCGGCGAACAGGGTGCGAATCTTGTCGAACACCCCGGTGTAGGTGGCCGCATTGGACCGCGGGGTGCGGCCGATCGGCGACTGGTCGACCTGGACGAGCTTGTCCAGCTGGTCGAGCCCGTTGATGCGGGTGTGCCTGCCCGGCACCTGGCGGGCGCCGTTGAGCTTGTTCGCCATCACCGTCGCGAGGATGTCGTTGACGAGCGTCGACTTACCGGACCCGGACACGCCGGTGACCGACGTGAGCACGCCCAGCGGGAAGCTGACGTCGATGCCCCCGAGGTTGTGTTCGCGCGCACCGATGACCGTGACCTGCCGCTTGCGGTCGACCGGTCGGCGAATGGCCGGAATCTCGATGTGACTGCGGCCCGACAGGTACGCGCCGGTGAGGGATTCCTCGCAGTCGAGTAGTTCCTCGTACGGCCCGCTGTGGACGACCTTGCCTCCGTGCTCGCCGGCGAGCGGTCCGATGTCGACCACCCAGTCGGACGTGCGGATGGTGTCTTCGTCGTGTTCGACCACGATGAGCGTGTTCCCGAGGTCGCGCAGGCGCGTCAGGGTCTCGATGAGACGCCGGTTGTCGCGCTGATGCAGACCGATCGACGGCTCGTCGAGCACGTACAGGACGCCCACCAGGCCCGAACCGATCTGGGTGGCGAGGCGGATACGCTGCGCCTCACCACCGGACAGGGTGCCGGCTGCGCGGGCGAGCGACAGGTATTCGAGGCCGACGTCGAGCAGGAAGCCGAGACGTGCCTGGACCTCCTTGAGCACCTGACCGGCGATGGCCTCCTCGCGGCTGCCCAATGTGAGGCTGTTCAGGAAGTCGGCGCAATCGGAGATCGACAGTTCGCAGACCTCGGCGATCGACTTCATACCGAACTTCTCGTTCGCGATCGTGACCGACAGGATCTCGGGGCGCAGACGCGCACCACCACACGCGGGACAGGGGGTGTCGCGCATGTAGCCGTCGTAGCGTTCCTTCATCTGGTCCGACTCGGTCTGCTCGAGGCGGCGGTGCAGGAACGGCATGACGCCCTCGAACTCGGCGTAGTAGGAACGGGTACGCCCGTACCGGTTCTTGTACCGGACGTGGACCTGCTCCTCACTTCCCTCGAGGATCGCGCGGCGCGCCTTCGCGGGCAGCTTGTTCCACGGCGTCTTCATGTCGAAGCCGAGAATGTCGCCGAGCCCGGACAGCAGGCGGCCGAAGTATTCGGAACTCTGCCCCATCGACCACGGCGCGATGGCTCCGTCCTCGAGGGACAGCTCGGGGTCGGGGACAACGAGGTCCGGGTCGACCTCCTTACGGATTCCGAGACCGGTGCACTCGGGGCAGGCGCCGTACGGGGAGTTGAACGAGAACGACCGCGGTTCGAGGTCGTCGATGGAGAGCGCGTGGCCGTTCGGACACGCCAGCTTCTCCGAGAATCGGCGTTCCCGGTCTGCGGCGTTCTCTTCGCGGTCGACGAAGTCGAGGACGACGATGCCCTCCGCCAACCGCAGCGCGGTCTCGACGGAATCGGTAAGTCGCTGCTTGGAGCTGGCCTTGACGGTGAGGCGGTCGACGACGACCTCGATGTCGTGCTTCTCCTGCTTCTTGAGCTTGGGCGGATCGGAGAGCGGATGCACCACGCCGTCGACTCGCACACGCGAATAGCCCTGCATGTTGAGCTGGTCGAACAGGTCGACGAATTCACCCTTGCGGGTCCGCACGACGGGAGCGAGCACCTGGAAGCGGGTGCCTTCTTCCATGCCGAGGACCTGGTCGACGATCTGCTGCGGCGTCTGCCGCGCGATCTGCTCGCCACACACCGGGCAGTGGGCGGTGCCCGCCCGGGCGTATAGCAGACGGAGGTAGTCGTAAACCTCCGTGATGGTGCCGACCGTCGACCGCGGGTTGCGGTTGGTCGACTTCTGGTCGATGGACACCGCCGGCGACAGACCTTCGATGAAGTCGACGTCGGGCTTGTCCATCTGGCCGAGGAATTGGCGCGCGTACGCCGACAGCGACTCGACATAACGTCTCTGGCCCTCGGCGAAGATCGTGTCGAACGCCAGACTCGACTTGCCCGAGCCCGACAGCCCGGTGAACACGATCAGGCTGTCGCGGGGCAGATCGAGATCGACCCCTCGCAGATTGTGCTCACGGGCACCCCGCACGATAAGGCGATCCGCCACTCCAAGTCCCTTCATTGTTCGACAGCCGAGGACGCGCATGAACGCTGGGCCCTCTGGCCGTGCCATGGTAAGCCGGGGCACCGACACGTTCTGTGGGACGCATGGCCGCCCTGCCACTCACCTGCCTGTATTCGACGGTAGCCTCCCCATCATGACCGAGCAGCCCATGGTGATAGAAGACTCGTACACCGGCCACGTCTCCCCCGGTTCGGCGCCGCAGCGCCGCACGGTTCCGGGAGCCACGATCACGAAGATGTCCGTCGGCCCCATGAACAACAACGTGTACCTGGTCGTCTGTTCCACAACCGGAAAATCCGTCCTCATCGACGCCGCCAACGAGGCGGACCGCGTCAACCAGTTGATCGGCGAACACGCTCCATCCCTCGAGCTGATCGTCACCACGCACCAGCACGGCGACCACTGGCTGGCGCTGGAGGACGTCGCGGCAGCCACCCGCGTGGACACCGCCGCGCATCCACTCGACGCCGACGCTCTGCCCATCCGGCCCGACCGTCTCCTGGAAGACGGTGACACGGTCACCGTCGGCGACGTCACTCTCGACGTGATCCATCTCGCCGGCCACACCCCCGGCTCCGTCGCGCTCGCGCTCACCGAGACCGGCGGCACACGCGTCCATCTCTTCACCGGTGACTCCCTCTTCCCCGGCGGCGTGGGCAAGACCGCCGACGCCGGCAAGTTCGCATCACTGCTCACCGACGTCGAAACCAAGCTCTTCGACCGCTACGGCGACGACACGGTCGTCTACCCCGGCCACGGTGACGACACCACCCTCGGCACCGAGCGCCCCCACCTCGGGGAGTGGCGCGAGCGCGGCTGGTGACCGCATCCGATCGCCGATTGCGCACCGGACGGTCCGCGATTGACGATCGGCCTCCCTGGGTACTGGTGAATGGGCAGCCTGTCGGTTCGGCAACATGGTCGTACGCCGACGACTGCCCTGAACTCTCGTTAGTGTGAGACGGGAGAACTCGAGATTGGGAGGCCAGGAATGCTTGTCCGTCGTATCGCTCGCCCACTGCTGTCCGCAGTCTTCATCAGCGGAGGGATCGATGCACTTCGAAATCCGGCGCAGAGAGCACAGGCCGCCGCACCACTGATCGACAAGTCCACAGAGACGCTCCCCGAGTCCGTCACCCAGAAGATCCCGTCCGACCCGGAGACGTTGGTCAAGATCAACGCCGCCGTGCAGATCGGCGGCGGAATTCTTCTCGCCACCGGGAAGGCGCCGCGACTCGCATCGCTCGCGCTGGCCGGCAGCCTTGTGCCCACTACCGTTGTGGGGCACGACTTCTGGAACGAGACCGACCCGGCGAAGAAAGCGGCGCAGCGCACTCAGTTCCTCAAGAACGTCAGCCTGCTCGGCGGACTGCTGATCGCCGCCGTCGACACCGAGGGCAGGCCGTCCCTCGGCTGGCGTGGCCGTCGCGCCGCCCGGCACGCACAGGAGGCCGTGGCCGCGGCTCTGCCGCTCGGATCGGGTCACGACCATCACGGTCCCGAGATCGGGGAGGCTTTGGCCGCGGCGTCGGAGCGCGCACGCATCCTGTCCGGTGAGGCCGCCGAGCGCGGGTCCGAAATCCTCGAGGTCGCGAAAGACCGTGGCGCCGAATTCGCGAAGGTCGCGGCGGATCGCGGCCCCGAATGGGCGGACGTCGCGAAGGAACACGGCTCCGAGTGGGCCGAGGTCGCCAAGGAACACGGCTCCGAGTGGGCCGAGGTCGCCAAGGAGCGCGGCGCGGAACTCGTCGAACTGGCGAAGGAACGCGGAGCGGAACTCGTCGACGTCGCGAAGGAACGCGGCCCGGAGTTGGCCGACGTCGCCCGCGAGAAGGGCGGCGAATGGGCCGGCACCGCCGTAGAACGCGGCGAGGTGCTGAGCAAGCGGGCCCGCAAGCAGGCGGAAGCCGCGCTCGAGAAGGCCCGAGCGAAGCGGGACGAACTGTCCCACTGACCCCGAGCCGCGGCGCCGACCTGCGCCGGATAATCGATCTGATCGGCCCCGGAGATCACCCCTGACCTGCAATGTCAGCGGGCGGCCTCCGGGGCCGACTAGACTGTCCAGGCACTTTTGCAGCCGATCCGGTTGCAGCCGAACCAGTCAAGGAGACCTCTTGCCCGACGAGGACACGTCACGCGACGAGCGCGAGCTCGAGCAGCAGTACGTGACGATGCTCTACACCCGACTGGACGGCCTTCGCCAGTACGCGGCGAACCGGCTGAGCCGTGTACTGCTCGAAACCGGCGGGACCCCGCAGGCCCGCAGCGAGCGGGAGTCGTTCAACCAGCTCTACACCGAAGACCTCGCCAAGTACGACGCCGCCGAGAACGGGCTGTGCTTCGGACGCATCGATCTCGACGGCGAGCACCGCTACATCGGCCGGCTCGGCATCCTCGACGAGGAGAACGACTACGAGACGATGCTCCTCGATTGGCGTGCGCCCCTTGCCCGCCCGTTCTACCTCGCCACCCCCGCAGCCCCCGACGGCGTCTCCCGTCGGCGGCACATCCGGACGCGGAGCCGCCGGGTGACGGCCGTCAACGACGAGTATCTGGATCTGGCGGCGGCAGAGGCCGCGGGCACGATCACCGGCTCGGACGGCGTCGCGGGTGAAAGTGCACTGCTCGCCGCGCTCAACGCGGCCCGCACCGGTCAGATGAACGACATCGTCGAGACCATCCAGGGTGAGCAGGACGCCATCATCCGGTCGGAGCACAAGAGTGTGCTGGTCGTCCAGGGAGGACCGGGAACCGGCAAGACCGCGGTCGCTCTGCACCGCGCCGCCTACCTGCTCTACACCTACCGGCAGCAGCTCGCGAAGGCCGGCGTCCTCATCATCGGCCCCAACGCCACGTTCCTCGACTACATCGGCCAGGTGCTGCCGTCGCTCGGCGAGACCGGTGTGCTGCTCTCGACCATCGGCGACCTCTACCCCGGCGTCCGCGCCACCGTCGAGGACAGCCTCGACGCCGGCGAGATCAAGGGCTCGCTCGACATGCTGGACGTGCTCAAGAAGGCGGTCCGGGATCGGCAGGAAGTGCCGTCGCGTCCCGTCGAGCTGACGTTCGACACCTACCGGATCACCCTCGACCGCAAGGTCGTCACCCGCGCTCGTGGCCGGGCGAGGTCGTCGCGGCGCCCGCACAACCTGGCACGGCCCATCTTCGTCTCGTCGGTCATCGAGGCACTCGCCCAGCAACTCGCGGACACACTGGGCGCCAACGTCGTCGACGGCGGGAACCTGCTGAGCCGGGACGACATCGCCGACATGCGGGACGAGATGCGTGAAGACCCGGAGATCATGACGGCGATCAGCGCGCTGTGGCCGGAACTGTCGCCGCAGCAGGTCCTCGCCGAGCTGTACGCCTCGCCGAAGCGGCTGGCCGATGCCGCGCCGAATCTGACCGAAACGCAACGTGAGTCGTTGCGACGCCCCGTCATGCGCGGCTTCAGTGCCGCCGACGCGCCACTCCTCGACGAGTTGGCGGAACTGCTCGGCGTCGACGACGCCGCCGAACGGGAGCGCGCCCGCCGCCAGTGGCGGGCACAGATCGCGGATGCCCAGGGCGCCCTGGACATCCTGACCGGTTCGGCGCCGCAGGATCTCGAGGACGAGCTGGACCCGGAAATTCTGATGGCGTACGACCTGATCGACGCCAGCCAGCTGGCCGAACGCCACGACGTGGGACAGCACCAGACCACCGCGGAGCGCGCAGCGGGCGACCGAACCTGGACCTACGGCCACGTCATCGTCGACGAGGCGCAGGAACTCTCGGAGATGGCCTGGCGAATGCTGATGCGGCGCATACCGAATCGCTGGATGACGCTGGTCGGCGACACGGCGCAGACCGGCGACCCGGCGGGTACGTCGTCGTGGCAACGGATCCTCGAGCCGTACGTGGCCGCACGGTGGAAGCTCACGGAACTGACCGTCAACTACCGCACTCCGGCGGAGATCATGACGTCGGCACGGCGGGTTCTCGCCGAGATCGACGCCGAGCAGACCGTGCCGCGGTCGGTGCGCGAATCCGGATTCGCGCCGTGGGCGCTGCAGGTGTCCGAACCCGATCTCGCGGACACCGTGCGCACGTGTGTGTCCCGGGAAACCGCACCGGGCACGACTGTCGTGATCGGGGGCCACGACCTCGTCGCCGCACTCGCCGATCTGAAGTCGGACACCGTCAGCGTCCTGACGGTGCGGGACGTCAAGGGGCTGGAGTTCGACTCGGTGCTCATCGCCGAGCCACAGGACATTCTCGACGAGTCGCCGCGGGGGATGAACGACCTCTACGTCGCCCTGACCCGCGCGACGCAACGACTCGGTGTGGTGCATACGAAGACGTTGCCCGCGGTGCTGTCCGATCTCGGTCCGGCCGAGGTCGGGATCCTGTCGTGACACCGGGCGGTCGCGGTCGGCTGATCGGGTGTGGGCTCGTCCTCACCGCGATCGTGTCGACCGCGTGTTCGGAGGCCACCGCCTCCGACCCGCCGTCGACGGCCTCGGTTGCCGCCACCACTGCCGCATCACACCTCGACGCCCGTGGCCTGCGCTACAAGGAGTCGCTGACCGGGGCCGGCATACCGGCGCTGCCTGACGACACGGTCATGGCTCTCGCCAACGGGATCTGCGGCCAGCTGTCCGAGGGGACGGACGAGGCCACGATCCTCGCGCATCTGACCCCGATGGCGCAGTTCGCCTCGGCGACGTCGGATATCGGCCTCACCACCGAACAGGTGGCGCAGGTCTATCTCGATGCCGCCGAGGCGAATTACTGCTGATCCGCGTGGTGCGTCAGCGCACCGTGTGGACGATGAGGACGTCGGACGTCGACTTGCGTGCGGCATCCGACGGAACGGAGCCGAGGAGACGCCCGGTAAGGGTGTTGAGTCCGCGGTTGCCGATCACCAGAAGACCGGCCTCGACCTCGTCGACGAGGTTCAGCAGCGACTCGACGGGCGCACCGACGACGGCGCGTTCCACGACCTCCTTGGCGCCGGCGGCGTGGGCGCGTTCCTTCGCGGTGCGGAGGATCTCGTACGTCGGGGCGGAACCGGTGATCTGGTAGGCCTCGTCACCGAGCGCGTCGGCGGCCTGCCCGACGTCCTTCGGATCGGCCGGGTAGTACGCGCAGGCGATGATCAGCTTGGCACCGGCGTCCCCCGCGATGGCAGCAGCCTTCTCGACGGCCAGAAACGACGACTCGGAGCCATCAGTTCCGACGACAACGGTCCGGTAGGCGCTCATTCATTCCTCCATGTCTGCGGTGGTCAATTGGCCGGGGTCCGGACATACGTCATGCCTGGACCCAGCAGCCACTGCGCTGACCCTAGCTGTATCGGTGCCCGCATAGGTGCATTTGCAACACATGCCACAGGGGATATCCCCAGTGCATGACGGATCACATTCCGGAGGCGCTTCGGCTGTGATCAGCGTCAGCGTGACGTGCCGACCTTGGGACCGAACACGCCGGCGGGGAACACGCCCGCCGCGACGATCGCGTCGCGCCACGGGGTTGCGAGTTCGACGAGCCGGGCCGCCCCGTCCTCCCCCAGCGCGGCCCACGGAGCCAGCGCGAGATCGTCGGTGAGATCCTCGACCAGTTCGCGCAACTCCTTGCCGTCGGCGGTGAGTTCGCCCCGCGCATCCAGGATCTCGCGGTCACGCAGACTGTCGCTCGCCGAGTCCCACTGGTCCTGGGTCCAGGCGCGGCGCGTCATCGCGAACTTCTTCTGGAAGCCGAACCCGGTCGCGGTGTGCGTGATCAGCGATTCGAGTCCGCTCAGTCCCGCCGTCTGCAGGGCGGCGACGTGACCGTCGCCGCGGTACTCCCGCAGCAATGTGAGGGCATGCCAGAAGGCGAGGTGCGGTGTGTCCGGCCACTCCACCCCCGCGTACCCCGCGTACGGCGGCCGTCCCTCGACACCCGGGATTCCGCGGGCCGCGATCGACGCGAGTTCGGCGGCCTCGGCCATCTCCGGTGAATTCGTCACCGATTCGCCGAGAAGTCGCACATACGCCTCCCCGACCGCCCGGTACCGCGCGTCGACGACTGCCGCGGGCGTGGCCAGACCCCAGGCACGCGGAATGACCGACTCGATCACGGCCGGACTGAAGTTGTAGAAGGTCGCAGTGACGACGCCCGCACCGACCGCGCCCATCGGCGCGGAGCGGCCCGCGAAGTAGCCCATCCGACCCGGTGCGAGGCCCGCCTCGACCAGACGATTCTCGACCTCGGGAACGAAATAGCTGAGCGAATGAAGCAACTCCAAGGACCGGGCGGTACGACCTGCGTTGTGTGCATCCATGCTTCAGACCGTACTGCCTGGGCGCGCCCGCTATTTCAGGCCCGCGGCATCCATGCCGCGCAGCTCCTTCTTCAGGTCAGCGATCTCGTCGCGCAGTCGTCCGGCGAGTTCGAACTGCAGATCTCGGGCGGCGTTCATCATCTGATCGGTCAATTCCTTGACCAGATCTGCCAACTCCGCCCTCGGCATCGACTTCGTATCGCGGCCCTCGTACACCCCGGCGCTGACCGAGCGCCCGGCCTCGCCCTGGGCGCGGCGCCCGCGAGTGGCGTTGCGGCCGGAACCGCCGACGTCGACTCCGCTGGCCGTGTCCTCGGCTTCCTCGTAGACCTGGTCGAGGATGTCTGCGATCTTCTTCCGCAGCGGCTGCGGATCGACGCCCATCTTCTCGTTGTAGGCGATCTGCTTCTCACGCCGCCGCTCGGTCTCCTCGATCGCGTGCTGCATCGAGTCGGTGATCTTGTCGGCGTACATGTGGACCTGGCCGGAGACGTTACGAGCCGCGCGGCCGATCGTCTGGATGAGGCTGGTCGAGCTCCGGAGGAAGCCCTCCTTGTCGGCGTCGAGGATGGCGACCAACGACACCTCGGGGAGGTCGAGGCCCTCCCGCAGCAGGTTGATACCCACCAGGACGTCGTACTCCCCCAAACGAAGTTGCCGGAGCAACTCGACCCGTCGCAGGGTGTCGATGTCCGAGTGCAGGTACCGCACCCGGATACCGAGTTCGAGGAGGTAGTCGGTGAGGTCTTCCGCCATCTTCTTCGTCAACGTGGTGACGAGGACGCGCTCGTCCCGGTCGGCACGTTCGCGGATCTCGTGCACGAGGTCGTCGATCTGCCCCTTGGTCGGTTTGACGACCACCTGGGGGTCGACGAGACCGGTGGGGCGGATGACCTGCTCGACGAACTCCCCGCCTGCCTGCCCGAGCTCGTACTTGCCGGGTGTGGCCGACAGGTACACCGTCTGCCCGATGCGCTGGGTGAACTCCTCCCACGTCAGCGGGCGGTTGTCGGTGGCGGACGGCAACCGGAACCCGAACTCGACGAGATTCCGTTTGCGCGACATGTCGCCCTCGTACATCGCGCCGATCTGCGGGACCGTCACGTGGGACTCGTCGATGACGAGGAGGAAGTCCTCCGGGAAGTAGTCGATCAGCGTGGCGGGCGCCGTACCCGGCCCGCGACCGTCGATGTGACGCGAGTAGTTCTCGATGCCGGAGCAGAACCCGACCTGCTTGATCATCTCGAGGTCGTACTGGGTGCGCATCCGGAGACGCTGCGCCTCGAGCAGCTTGCCCTTGTTCTCGAGGTCGGCGAGCCGTTCCTCGAGTTCGGCCTCGATGTCCTTGACGGCACGTTCCATCCGCTCGGGACCCGCGACGTAGTGCGTGGCCGGGAAGATGCGCACCGAGTCGACCTTCCGCACCACGTCCCCGGTGAGGGGATGCAGGTAGTACAGCGCCTCGATCTCGTCGCCGAAGAACTCGATCCGGACCGCCAACTCCTCGTACGAGGGAATGATCTCGACGGTGTCGCCGCGCACCCGGAAGGATCCGCGGGTGAACGCCAGATCGTTGCGGGTGTACTGCACGTCGACCAGCAGCCGCAGCAGAGCGTCGCGCGGAACCTCCACCCCGACCTCGAGCTGCACCGAGCGGTCGAGGTACGACTGCGGGGTGCCGAGACCGTAGATGCACGACACGGACGCCACCACGACCACGTCCCGCCGCGACAGCAGGCTCGACGTCGCGGAGTGGCGCAGCCGCTCGACGTCGTCGTTGATCGACGAGTCCTTCTCGATGTAGGTGTCGGTCTGCGCGATGTACGCCTCGGGCTGGTAGTAGTCGTAGTACGAGACGAAGTACTCGACGGAGTTGTTGGGCAGCATGTCGCGCAGCTCGTTGGCCAACTGCGCGGCGAGCGTCTTGTTGGGCGCCATCACCAGGGTGGGCCGCTGCACCTTCTCGATCAGCCACGCCGTGGTGGCGGACTTGCCGGTACCGGTGGCGCCGAGCAGGACCACGTCCTTCTCGCCGGCGTTGATGCGGCGTTCCAGATCGGCGATCGCGGTGGGCTGATCGCCGGCCGGCTTGTGGTCGCTGACGACCTCGAACCGCGCTTCCGACCGCTCGATCTCCCCGATGGGACGGAACTCGGAATGTGCCACCACGGGGTGCTCGGATGCAAACGCCATACAACCAGGGTAGGCGCAGGTACCGACAAACTCTCCGACGATCTCCGTCAGCTGAAAAACCCGGTAGGTTCCCCACCATGGCAGGCGCGAGTCACGACATCCACCCACCGAAGGTCGAGTACTTCGACCTACGAGATCACACCAACACCGACCCCAAGGGGTTCGTCCGCCACGTCGATCACTACCGCGTCGAACCGTGGGGGCTGTACATGGCGCGCACCTCCGACCACCGGCAGTTCCACTACCTGGAGTCGTGGCTGCTCCCCGACCTCGGCCTGCGGGCGTCGATCTTCCACTACCACCCCTACCACCAGCGCGATCAGGACCACTACGTCGACATCGGCAGCTTCACCCGGGGTGACGACGTGTGGAAGTCCGAGGACCACTACCTGGACCTGGTCGTCCGCACCGGCCGCGACACCGAACTCCTCGACGTCGACGAGCTGATGGAGGCGCACACCACCGGCCTGCTCGACACGGCGACGGCCGAGCGGGCGATCCTCACCGCCACCACGGCGATCGACGGCATCGCCGCGCACGGCCACGACCTCGGCCGCTGGCTGGCCTCGATCGGGATGCCGATCGACTGGCGGTGACCTACGCGCTCCAGCCGGTCCGCTCGGCCCATTCCCACGCCCGGTGATAGGCGCGGTCGAACCACGGGGTCTTCGCGTCCACATAGGCGGTGATCGCGTCCCGGTAGTCCGTGTGACCGGCCGCCTTCTCCGCCGCACCTTCCTTGACCGCGAGGTACTCGGTCCGGGCCTCGGTGTCGGCGCGGAGCCAGTCGCGGAAGACGAGCGCGAACTGCTGTCCGGGCCACCCGTCGACGCGAATGTGGATGTTGACGGGCCGTCCGGGATCGGCACCGCCGTGGATTCGCTTGCCCCACAGGGCCGGGTCGGTCTCTCCGCCCTGGTACGAGGGCTTCGGGTCGTCGGCGGTGATGTGCTCGATGCGGGGGAACCCGGCGTCGGCGAGGGATTCGGCGAGGTCGTCCGCGGTCTCGAGGTTCGCGACGGTCACCTGGACGTCGATGACGTCCTTGGCGGGCAATCCTTCGACGGCCGTCGACCCGATGTGGTCGATCCGGACGGCGCGGTCGCCGCACACCAGTTTCACGCGAGCGATCAGCCGGTCGGCCTGCGCCGGCCACTGCGGATTCGGCGGAGCGAGTTCGGGCAGGACCCGGACGACGGTCCGCGTGCGGATGTTGGACTCGAAGGGCACGAGACGCTCCGACCACAGTGCCCGGATCGCCGGCTCGAGCGCGCCAGGGGCACCGCTGTTGTCGAGCCAGACGTCCGCCGCCGCCCGCCGCTGATCGTCGTCGGCCTGGGCTGCGATCCGCGCGCGCGCATCGGTCTCGGGCATTCCCCGCGATCCGACAAGCCGCCGCACCCGCTCCTCGGCATCGACGAACACGACGACGACCAGGTGGAAGGCCGCGCCCATTCCGCCCTCGACCAGCAACGGAATGTCCTGGACGAGGATGGCGTCCTTGGGCGCCGATTCGATCGTCTCGGTGGTGCGCGCCCCGACGAGCGGGTGAACGATCGCATTCAGCGCGAGCCGCGATTCGTCGTCGGCGAAGGCGCGGGCAGCCAGGGCGGGCCGGTCGAGTGTGCCGTCCTCCGTCAGGATCTCCTCGCCGAACCGGTCGACGAGCGCGGCGAGGCCGGGTGTTCCGGGTTCGACGACCTCCCGCGCAATCAGATCGGCGTCGACGATCACTCCCCCGAGTTCGGCGAGGACCTTCGACACGGTGGACTTACCGGCTCCTATGCCTCCAGTGAGGCCGATTCTCAACACGCCTCCCAGTGTTGCACCCGCCGCGCACCGAGTACGCACGTCCCTCGCCGATCTCCACCCTCTCCTCCCTCTGCAGACTCACCTGCCCCAAATACCACAGATGTCCGACACGGTCGGTTATGTTCTAGCGAACGCACCCGACCTGCACCTTCTCGAAGAAGAGGAACGCCATGCGCGATCACCGCAACCAGTTCGGTCGGCACCGCCTCGGCATTGCGGGCGGGGTGCATTGCATGGAGATCCCCGAGGTGGCCTCCGCGCTCGCCGACCACCGCCGGACCTGGCTCACGGCACTCATCAGCCAGGGCAGGCACAGCTTCGCAACGATGCGCAAGCGCGCCGACGTACAGCCGTCGTCCGGTTACTGGATTCCCGCCACCGCGAACTGAGCACCAGCCTCACCCCCCACACCACTGTGGCCCAACCTCCGGAGAGGTTGGGCCACAGTCATGTTCGGACGTCCTGCAACGACGAGACCCCGCCCCTGCAGTGCAGGAGCGGGGTCTTCGGCTTTGCCTGACGAGTCAGGCGGACTTGCTAGGCGTTGCCCGACAGCTTCTCGCGCAGAGCGGCGAGCTGTGCGTCGCTGGCCAGCGATCCGCCGGCAGACTCGGACGACGAGGTGCTGGCGGCCGAAGCGGCGTCGGCGTCGCCGGCACCCGACTCGGAGGAGTAGCCGGCAGCAGCGGTGGCAGCCTCGGCGGCCTCGTCTGCAGCGGTCTTCTCCATCTGAGCGGTGTGCATCTTGTGACGACGCTCAGCCTCGGCGTAGCGGTTCTCCCACTCTTCGCGCTGCTTGTCGAAGCCCTCGAGCCATTCGTTGGTCTCGGGATCGAAGCCCTCGGGGAAGATGTAGTTGCCCTGCTCGTCGTAGCTGTCCGCCATGCCGTACTTGGACGGATCGAACTCGGCGTTGTAGTCCTCGTTGGCCTGCTTCAGCGACAGCGAGATGCGACGACGCTCGAGGTCGATGTCGATGACCTTGACGAGCGCATCGTCGTTGACGCCGACAACCTGGTCCGGGACCTCCACGTGGCGCTCGGCCAGCTCGGAGATGTGGACGAGGCCTTCGATTCCCTCTTCGACGCGCACGAAGGCACCGAACGGAACCAGCTTCGTGACCTTGCCGGGCACGATCTGGCCGATGGCGTGCGTGCGGGCGAACTGACGCCACGGGTCTTCCTGCGTCGCCTTGAGCGACAGGGAGACGCGCTCGCGGTCCAGGTCGACGTCGAGAACCTCGACGGTGACCTCGGTGCCGACCTCGACAACCTCGGACGGGTGGTCGATGTGCTTCCAGGACAGCTCGGACACGTGCACCAGGCCGTCGACGCCGCCCAGGTCCACGAAGGCACCGAAGTTGACGATGGAGGACACGACGCCCTTGCGGACCTGGCCCTTCTGCAGCTGGTGCAGGAACTCGCTGCGAACCTCGGACTGCGTCTGCTCGAGCCATGCACGGCGCGAGAGGACGACGTTGTTGCGGTTCTTGTCGAGCTCGATGATCTTGGCCTCGATCTCCTTGCCGACGTACGGCTGCAGATCGCGGACACGGCGCATCTCGACGAGCGAAGCGGGAAGGAAGCCACGCAGGCCGATGTCGAGGATCAGGCCGCCCTTGACGACCTCGATGACGGTGCCCTTGACGGCCTCGTCCTTCTCCTTGAGCTCCTCGATGGTGCCCCAGGCACGCTCGTACTGAGCGCGCTTCTTCGACAGGATCAGCCGGCCTTCCTTGTCCTCCTTGGTGAGGACGAGAGCTTCGACCTCATCGCCCACGGAGACGACCTCGTTGGGGTCGACGTCGTGCTTGATGGAGAGCTCACGGGAAGGGATGACGCCTTCGGTCTTGTAACCGATGTCGAGCAGGACCTCGTCGCGATCGACCTTGACGATGGTGCCTTCGACGATGTCGCCATCGTTGAAGTACTTGATCGTTGCGTCGATGGCGGCGAGGAAGTCCTCGGCGGAGCCGATGTCGTTTACGGCTACCTGCGGCGAGGTCACGGTGGTGGAGGGCATGTGTTGAGTTGCTCCGGACGGGTTGTGGTCGGTTGATGGTGTTCTGTCGGACAAGCAACCTGAACCGACGAAACACTCCGCCGAATCAGATCACCGCAAGCGCAGTGAACGACACCCGACTGGAACCGAACAAACTCGAACTGAACCGAATCCGATGCCGCACACATAGACACTCGCGTGCAATAGGCTACGCGCCCGTGGGCAAGCTGGGCAAACCCGGGCACGTTCCCACGCTCTACTCTGTTGCCCATGCCCGATCCTCGCCCGTCCGATTCTCCTCTCTCCCCGGAAGACGACCGACACGGCACCGCCAACAGCGTGCTCGGAACGTCCGGGGTGAGCCGCGTCCGCGTCGATTCCGAGTCCAGCGAACGCGCGAGCCGTGCCTGGTGGGACGCCGATGCGGACGACTACCACCGCACCCACGGCGAGTTCCTCGGCGTGGACTCGTCCGAGGGTGAGTTCGTCTGGTGTCCGGAGGGCCTCCACGAGGGGGACTACCACCTTCTCGGTGACGTGGCGGGCAAGGACGTCCTCGAGGTGGGCTGCGGTTCCGCGCCCTGCGCGCGGTGGCTCGCCGGCCGGGGCGCCCGGGCAGTCGGGCTCGACCTGTCCATGTCGATGCTGACCCGCGGGCTCGAGGCCATGCGGGCGGGCGGCGCGACCGTGCCGCTCGTTCATGCGGGAGCCGAGCACCTCCCCTTCGCCGACGCGAGCTTCGACATCGCGTGTTCGGCTTTTGGAGCGGTTCCGTTCGTGGCGGACTCACAGCAGGTGATGAGTGAAGTGGCCCGGGTACTCCGCCCGGGCGGTGCGTGGGTGTTCGCCGTCAACCATCCGATCCGCTGGATCTTCCCGGACGACCCGGGCCCCCGAGGGCTCACCGCGTCGCTCCCCTACTTCGACCGCACCCCCTACGTGGAGGTCGACGGCGACGGCGTCCCCACCTACGTCGAGCACCACCGGACCATCGGCGACCGGGTGCGCGAGATCGTGGCGGCCGGACTGGAGGTACGCGACATCATCGAGCCGGAGTGGCCCGAATGGCTCGACCGGGAATGGGGGCAGTGGAGCCCGCTGCGGGGACAGATCTTCCCCGGCACCGCCATCTTCAGCTGCCGCAAACCCGTGAGTACTTCTTAACCGCCCGCGGTTGAGAAGTACTCACGGGGCCGGAGGCCACTACAGCAGCTTCGACAAGAACAACTTGGTGCGGTCGTGCTGCGGATTGGCGAGCAGCTCGCGGGGGTTCCCCGATTCGACGACGACGCCGGCGTCCATGAACACGAGCTGGTCGGCCACCTCGCGTGCGAAGCCCATCTCGTGCGTGACGACGACCATCGTCATGCCGCCGGCCGCGAGATCCTTCATCACGGTCAGCACCTCCCCGACCAGCTCCGGGTCGAGGGCGGACGTCGGCTCGTCGAACAGCATCAGCTTGGGGTCCATCGCCAGCGCGCGGGCGATCGCGACGCGCTGCTGCTGACCACCCGACAGCTGCGCCGGGTACGCGTCCGCCTTCTCGCTCAGGCCCACCTGCTCGAGGAGGTCACGTCCTCGCTCGAGCGCCTTCTTCTTGCTCAGCCTCTTCACCTGGATGGGCGCCTCGATGATGTTCTCGAGTGCCGTCCGGTGCGGGAAGAGGTTGAAGTGCTGGAACACCATCCCGATGTCGCGGCGCTGCTTCGCGGCCGCCCTGGGATGGAGTTCGTAGAGCTTGCCGCCCCGCTCGGAGTACCCGACGATCTCGCCGTCGACGTACAGCCGCCCGGCGTTGACCTGCTCGAGGTGGTTGATGCACCGCAGGAACGTCGACTTCCCCGAGCCCGAGGGCCCGACCAGGCACAGGACCTGGCCGGCGTCGATCTCCAGCGACACACCCTTGAGTACCTTCAGCGCCCCGAAGTTCTTGCAGACCCGGTCCGCCTTGACCATCGGCGTCATCGTCGTTCCCCTCCGGGAGTGTCGGGCAAGGTCTCGGGCCCGGGTTCGATCACCAGCGGCTTGCCCTGCGCGTCGGCGAGCGCCTGCAGTTGCCGCGGGGTGAGCTTGCGGGACGCACCCTTCGAGTAGTAGCGCTCCAGGTAGAACTGGCCGATCATCAGCAGGCTGGTGATGGCGAGGTACCAGGTGGCGGCCACCATCAGTAGCGGGATCGGCTGGAAGTTCGCACCCGAGATGTCTCTGGCACGTCCGTACAACTCCAGGCTGTACGGCACCGCGGTGACCAGCGATGTCGTCTTCAGCATGCTGATCAGCTCGTTGCCCGTGGGCGGGATGATCACCCGCATGGCCTGCGGCAGGACCGTGCGGCGCATGGTCTGCGACCATGTCATGCCGAGCGCCACCGACGCCTCGGTCTGCCCCTCGGCCACCGAGTTCACGCCGGCCCGGACGATCTCGGCCATGTACGCGGCCTCGTTGAGTCCCAGACCGATCACCGCGAACAGGAACGCCGCGTTGATCCCCTGCAGGTCGATGTGCACGAACTGGTGGACGAACGGGATGCCCAGATCCAGCTGCTTGTAGATGGACGGGAACAGTCCCCAGAACACCAACTGCACGTAGACCGGGGTCCCGCGGAAAATCCACAGGTAACCCCACGACGCCGCCTTCAGCACCGGGTTCGGCGACAGTCGCATGACGGCGAGGACGACACCCAGGATGATGGCGATCGCCATCGACAGGATCGTCAGCTGGATGGTGTTCCACGCCGCGGCCGAGATCCGTGCATCGAACAGATACCGGGCGTAGACGTCCCAGCGGTACGCCTCGTTGGTGCGCGCACCGTTGACGAACAGCGCCAGCAACAGACCGACGACGATCGCGGCGATCCAGCGGCCGGGCCGCCGCAGCGGGATCGCCTTGATCGGTTCCGGTTCCTGCCCCGCCTCGGTGCCGGACCGGTCCGGAGCCTTCTCCACGTCAGACACTCGTCAACCGCTCAGCTCGTGGCGCCGTTGATCTGGGACGTGGTGATGACGCCCGCCTCGACACCCCAGTTCTCCGCGATCGTCCGGTAGGTGCCGTCGTCGATGAGGTGCTGCAGCGCCTGCTGGAGGGTCTGCGCGAGCGGCGAACCCTTCGCGACGGGCCAGCCGTACGGCGCGGCGTCGAAGACCTCGCCCGCGGCCTCGATCTTGCCGTCGCTCTGCTTGATCGCGTAGGCGGTGACGGGCGAATCGGCGGACATCGCGTCGACCTTGCCGAGCGCGACGGCGTTGGCGGCGTCGTCCTGGCTGTCGAACTTCACGATCTCGATGGGCGGCTTCCCGGCCGCCACGCACGCCGCGCTCTTGGCGGGCACCTCCTCGAGATCCTCGATGGTGGTGGTCTGCACGCCGACCCGCAGGCCGCAGGCGTTGGTGGGGTCGACGGACTTGCCTGCGGGCTGCGCCCACTGCACTCCGGCGCTGAAGTAGGTGGTGAAGTCGACCGACTGCTCGCGTTCCTTGGTGTCCGTGAACGACGACATACCCATGTCGTAGCTGCCGGCCTGGATCGACGGGATGATCTTGTCGAAGTCCGCCTCGGTGTACTCGGGTGTCACGCCGAGCACCTTGCTCACGGCGTCCACGAGGTCGACGTCGAAGCCGACGATCTTGCCGCTCGGATCCTTGAACTCGTTGGGCGAGTAGGGAATATTGACACCGACGATGATCTTGCCGGACGAGGCGATCTTCTCGGGCAGTGTCGCCGCGATGGCATCCACCTTGTCGACTTCCACGGCGACGGTCTCTTCTCCGGAAGGCGTACCGCCGCCCTCGGTGTTGCTGGCGCATCCGGCGAGCAGCAGAGCACTGCCGCCCGCCAGTGCACAGATGGTGCGGGCCACTCGGCCTCGCGCGAAGACGGATCGACCAGACACTGGCATGTCCTCCAAGGAAATCGTGGTACACCGAGCGAGCTACGGCGACGGAGAACTCTCGAACTCCGAATAGTCGAACGGTAGGTTACGGCACCCGCATCTGCGGACGTCGTTACCGAACATTAACGGCCTGTCCCGGCCCGTGGCGGCGGTTTCAGCGACGCAGTGTCCGGGCGAGGACGGTCTCGGTGAATTCACCGGTCGACGCGAGTCCACCCAGGTCAGCCGTGGCGACTCCGGACGCGATCGTCGCACGGACCGCGTCGCGGATCCGGTGTGCCGCGCCGCCCAGATGCCGGTCTGCGCGGCGGTCCCCGAGCCATTCGAGCATCATCGCGGCCGACAGCATCAGCGCCGTGGGATTGGCCCGGTTGTGGCCCGCGATGTCGGGGGCGGCTCCGTGCGCCGCCTGCGCCATCACCTTGGTCTCCGAACTGTTGATCGACGGGGCGGTGCCGAGCGAGCCGGACAGCTCACCCGTCAGATCCGACAGGATGTCGCCGAACATGTTCTCCGTCACCACGACGTCGAAGTCGCGCCCCCTGCGGACGAGGTGCGCGGTCATGGCGTCGACGTGCTCGTCGTCGATCCGCACGTCCGGGTAGTCGCGCTCCCCCACCTCCCGGCAGACGTCGCGGAACAGTCCGGTCGTCATCGACAGGACGTTGGCCTTGTGCACGATCGTGACGTGGCGGCCGCGGGTGCGCGCCAGCGCGAATGCGGTGTGCGCGATGCGCTCACACGCCTTCCTCGTCACGACGCCGACCGCCAGCGCCACGTCGGGGGTCGGCATGAACTCTCCGCTGCCGGCGAACATGTTCCGGTCCGCGTACAACCCTTCGGTGTTCTCCCGGACGATCACCAGGTCCATGTCCGGGACCGTCGAGGCGACGCCCTCGAGCGAGCGGGCGGGGCGGATGTTCGCGAAGAGGTCGAATCTCTTGCGCACCACCCCGCCGGGGGTCAGCCGGCCGCGGAACGGTTCCGGGTAGGCGGCGCTGTCGTGCGGACCCAGGATCCACGCGTCGAGTTCGTCCAGCGCGGAGAGCGTGGAGTCGGGGATCGGCGTTCCGTGCGACTCGATGGCGCCCAGGCCGAGGGGCAGTTCCACCCAGTCGACGGCGCCGCCGCCCGCCGCGGCCACCGCGGCCGAGACCACCCGCTGGGTTGCCGGGACGATCTCGTGACCGATGCCGTCGCCGAGGAGTACGCCGATCCGGGTATCGGAAATGTTTGCCGTGGCACCGCTCATGAGGCCATCATTGCCTACCATGGTCCAGTCGGTGGAACTGCTGTTCGACGAAGCGACCGACGTTGCCGTGCGCGCGGAGTGGCAACGCCTGTGGGATGCCGGGATGCCCAGCCGCACTCGTGTTCGCGCCGAATCGAATCGGCCCCACATCACCCTGTTCGTGGCACGCCACATCCCACCCGAGATCGACGAACTGCTGGGCCGCCGGATCGCGACGCCCTCGTTCCACATCAGGCTGGGCGGGCTCGTGATGTTCGGCGGCAGGCACGTCACGCTGTCGCGGTTGGTGGTGCCGTCGAAGGCCCTGCTGTCCCTGCACCGCAGCGTGTTCGATCTCGCGGCGCACGCCACGGAGATCACGCCGCACATCCGCCCGGGCGAGTGGACGCCGCACGTGACTCTCGCGCGGCGACTGCCTGCCGATCAGATCGCGGAGGCCGCGCGGCTGCTCGACGGTGGCGACATCGTCGGCCGGGCGTCGGTGGTGCGCCGGTGGGACGGGGACGCCAAACGCGAGTGGGTGGTCACGGCACCGCCGTGATCACGGTGCGTCCGCGGCGACCGTCTCGGCGGCCTTGCGCGAAGACCGTTGGGTGACGACGATTCCCGCGATCACCGCAAGTGCCCCGACGGGCTGGTTCCAGGAGATGTGCTCGTCGAGCGCGACCGCGCCGAGCACGACCCCGACCACCGGCGTCAGGTAGGTGACGGTGGAGGCCGCGGTGGGCCCCCAGCCGCGCACCACGTTCGTGTTCCACACGAACGCCAGCCCGGTGCCGAACGCCCCGAGCCCGATCATCGAGGCGACGATCGCGGGGGTCAGGTGCATCGGCGTGCTCGCGACCCACGGGGTGGCGAGGAGCATGGCGGCCGCGGCGATCGACACCTGCATGAACGCGATGGTGGGTGTTCCGACGCCTCGCGGAAGGATGAACCGCCTCAGGTAGACCAGTGCCACGCCGTACGACGCGGTCGCACCGAGGCACGCGAGCTGGGCGGGGACGCTGCCGATGATCCCCGCCTGCCACGGCGCCAGCACCACGACCACCCCGGTGAATCCGAGCAGGAGGCCGAACAGCTTTGCATCCGTAAGCTTCTCCCCCGGCAGGAACGCCAGTGCCACCGACATCGTCATGAGCGGTGTGGTCGCGTTGTAGATGCTGGCCAGGCCCGAACTGATGCTCTGCTCGGCCCAGCTGAACAGCAACCACGGCACCACACACTGGGCGACCGCCAGTACCGACAGGTGCGCCCATGTCGCCGCTTCGCGCGGCAACCGCGTCCGGGTGAGTCCGAGGACGGCACCGAGGGTCACCGCCCCGAACACGAGTCGCCACAGCACGACCTGCGTGAAGGACAGGCCCTCGAGCCCGACCTTGATGAAGAGGAAACTCGCGCCCCAGGCGAGCGCCGTGCCCGCGTACTGGACCGCCAGGTTCCCTCTCAAAACCGGAAGTCCCCGTGCTGGATGACTTCGTTGTGCGTGTCGGGCGTGCGGCCGGCGAGCGCCAGCGCGTCGAGCGCCAGGAACACGAGGAGTACCACGACCAGGATTGTCATGTCTTCAGCCTCGTAGCATCGGCGTCCGAGAAATAGTGGCAGAAACGACATTGTTGACCATATTTCTGCCATAGTGGGATGGTGCTGAATAAAGTCGTAGTCCCGCTCATGCCGCTCACCGAAGCGTTCGAGCTCGGAGTCGCCTGCGAGGTGTTCGGTTTCGACCGATCCGACGACGGACTCCCCACCTACGACTTCTCCCTCGTCGCCGGCTCACGGGAACCCATCCGCACCCGATTCGGTTACGGCATCGACGTCCCGTACGACCTCGACCGGCTCGACGACGCCGACCTCATCGTGGTTCCCGCGGGCGGAACCTACGCCGAGGCGGACGGCACCTTCGTCTGCGCGAAGGACCCCGACCCGTGCATGGACCCCCTCCTCGATAAACTCCGGGCCGCGGTGGACCGGGGCGCCAAGGTCGCCAGCCTCTGCAGCGGCGCCTTCGTGCTCGGCGCGGCCGGACTGCTGGACGGACGCAAGTGCACCACCCACTGGCGGCACGCTCAGCGGCTCGCCGACCTCCACCCGGCTGCGACGGTCGACCCGAATGTCCTGTACGTCGACGACGATCCCGTCCTGACCAGCGCGGGCACCGCCGCGGGTATCGACCTGTGCCTGCACATCGTGCGCAAGGAGCAGGGCAGCCGGGTGGCCAACGGGATCGCGCGGCGCATGGTCGTCCCGCCGCACCGGGACGGCGGTCAGGCGCAGTACGTGGCGATGCCGCTGCCGTCGACGACGATCGACACCCTCGGCCCGCTGCTCGACTGGATGACCGAGCACCTCGCCCTCGACCTGTCCGTGACCGCGGTGGCGGCCAAGGCCAACCTGTCGCCCCGCACGTTCGCGCGGCGGTTCCAGGCCGAGACCGGAACCACCCCGGCCCGCTGGCTCAGCGATCAGCGGGTGCTGGCCGCGCAGCACCTGCTGGAGAACTCGGACCTGTCGGTGGACGTGATCGCCGAACGGGTCGGTTTCGGCGGCGGCGCCGTGCTGCGGCAGCATTTCCTGCGGCTGCGGCACACCACCCCGCAGGCGTACCGCCGCACGTTCCGGGACACGGAGCGCACCGGCTGACGGCGCCGCAGGGAAGAATCGACGGCGGCGCGGCGTTGCACACGCAAAGCAGTCACCGAACGAAAGGACCCTTGTGGCCACCAAGACTCTGACTCAGCAGAACTTCGACGAGACCGTGACCGGCAACGACGTCGTTCTGGTCGACTTCTGGGCATCGTGGTGCGGTCCGTGCCGCTCCTTCGCCCCCACCTTCGAGGCCTCGTCCGAGCAGCACCCCGACGTCGTACACGCCAAGGTCGACACCGAGGCGGAACAGGGCATCGCCGCCGCCGCGAACATCCGGTCGATCCCGACCATCATGGCGTTCCGCGAGGGTGTGCTGGTGTTCAGCCAGCCGGGTGCGCTGCCGCCTGCGGCGCTCGAGGATCTGGTCACGCAGGTCAAGGCCCTCGACATGGACGAGGTGCGTAAGCAGATCGCCGAGCAGGCCCCGGCCGAATAGGGCGGAGGACCGCCGCCGCCTAGTGTGCGGCGGCGTCCCAGCTGCGACCGGTGCCGACGGACACGTCGAGCGGCACCGACAGTTCGATGGCCGAGGACATCTTGTCGCGGACCAGCTGTTCGACCTGTTCTCGTTCCGAATCGACGACCTCGAGCACGAGTTCGTCGTGGACCTGCAGCAGCATCCGCGACTTCAGGCCCGCGTCGCGCAGTGATCGCTGCACGTTGATCATCGCGACCTTGATGATGTCGGCGGCCGTGCCCTGGATGGGGGCGTTGAGCGCGGCGCGCTCGGCGACCTCCCGCCGCTGGCGGTTGTCACTGGTGAGGTCGGGCAGGTAGCGGCGACGCCCGTACAGCGTCGACGTGTAGCCGTCCTTGCGGGCCTGCTCGACGACCTCGTGCAGGTAGTCGCGGACCCCGCCGAACCGGGCGAAGTACGCCTCCATCTGCGATTTGGCCTCTTCGGTCGAGATCTTGAGCTGGGCGGCCAGACCGAACGCGCTCAGCCCGTACGCCAGCCCGTACGACATCGCCTTCACGCGGCGGCGAAGCTCCGGTGTGACCTCCTCGATCGGAACGCCGAACGCACGCGCGCCGACGAAGCTGTGCAGGTCTTCGCCGGTGTTGAACGCCTCGATCAGGCCCTCGTCGCCGGACACGTGGGCCATGATCCGCATCTCGATCTGGCTGTAGTCGGCCGTGAGCAGCGAATCGTAGCCCTCGCCGACGACGAAGCCGTCCCGGATCTGCCGGCCTGCATCCGTGCGCACCGGGATGTTCTGGAGGTTCGGCTCGGTCGACGACAGCCGGCCGGTGGCCGCGACGGTCTGGTTGAACGTCGTGTGGATCCGCCCGTCCTCGGCGACCGTCTTGAGCAGACCGTCGACGGTGACCTTCAGCCGCGTCGCGTCGCGGTGCGCGAGCAGGTGCTCGAGGAACGGGTGCGACGTCTTCTCGAACAGGTTCTGCAACGCCTCGGCGTCCGTGGTGTACCCGGTCTTCGTCTTCTTCGTCTTGGGCATCTCCAGCTCGTCGAACAGCACGACCTGCAGCTGCTTGGGCGACCCGAGGTTGATCTGCTTGCCGATGACCCCGTAGGCCGCCTCCGCCGCCGCGGAGACCTCGGCCGCGAATCGGCTCTGCAGGTCGTGCAGGTGGGTGCCGTCGACGGCGATACCGGACGCCTCGATGTCGGCCAGCACGTCCAGCAGCGGCAACTCCATCTCGGACAGCAGAGCCGTCGATTCGATGTTGTCGAGTTCGGTGTCGAGCGCGGCCGCGAGGTCGAGGACGGCGCGGGCGCTGAGAATTTCGGTCTCGGCGGCTTCCGCGTCGACCTGGTCGGCGTCGTCGAGCAGCGACAGCTGCTCCTGGCCGGTCTCCTCCACCCGCAGCTCCCTGCGCAGGTACCTCAGCGACAGGTCGTCGAGGTTGAACGTCCGCTGCCCGGGACGCACCAGGTAGGCCGCCAGCGCGGTGTCGCTGGTGAGACCACCGAGCACCCTGCCGCGTCCGCGCAGCGCGTGCATCGCCCATTTGGCCTCGTGCAGGGCCTTCGGCTGACCGGCGTCCGCGAGCCAGTCGCCGAGCGCCTTCTCGTCCTCCGGGGTGGCGGACGCGGTGGCGATGTAGGCGCCCTCGCCGTCTGCGGCGGCGATGGCGATCGCCGTCACGTCACCGCCGTACGGGGTGCGGGTGCCGACCACCGACACGCCGGATCGCTCGCCCGTCGACGCGTGCGCCGACAGCCAGTCCGCGACGGCCCCGGGATCGAGCGCGCTCCCCCGCACCTCGAAGCCCTCCTCGGCCTCGGCTTCGACGGGGGCCAATGTGGCGAACAGCCGGTCGCGCAGCACCTTGAACTCGAGGTCGTCGAACAGCGCGTGGATCTTCTCCCGATCCCACTGCGCGAGCATCAGCTGGTCCGGGGTGTACGGCAGCGGGACGTCGCGCACCATTTCGGTGAGTTCCCGGTTGAGCAGGACGTTCGGCAGGTTCTCGCGCAGCGCGTCACCGACCTTGCCGCGGACCTTGTCGACGTTGTCGACCAGGCCGACGAGATCGCCGTACTCCTTGATCCACTTGGTGGCGGTCTTCTCCCCCACCCCCGGGATGCCCGGCAGGTTGTCGCTCGGGTCGCCGCGCAGCGCCGCGAAGTCGGGGTACTGCGCAGGTGTGAGCCCGTATTTCTCCTCGACGGCCGCCGGTGTGAACCGGGTGAGGTCCGAGACGCCCTTCTTGGGGTACAGCACCGTGACCCCGTCGGTGACCAACTGGAGCGAGTCCCGGTCGCCGGTCACCACCAGGACGCGGTACCCGAGCGCCTCGGCCTGGGTGGTGAGCGTGGCGATGATGTCGTCGGCCTCGAAGCCTTCCTCGGCCATCACCGGGATACCGAGGGCCCCGAGGACGTCCTTGGTGATCTCGACCTGCCCCTTGAACTCGTCCGGTGCCTTGCTGCGATTGGCCTTGTACTCCGGGAACTTCTCGGCCCGGAACGTCTGCCTGGACACGTCGAACGCCGCCGCCACGTGGCTGGGCTGTTCGTCGCGCAGCAGGTTGATCAACATCGACGTGAACCCGTAGACGGCGTTGGTGACCTGACCGCTGTGTGTCTTGAAGTTCTCGGCGGGCAGGGCGTAGAACGCACGGAAGGCCAGCGAGTGGCCGTCGAGCAGCATCAGGGTGGGGCGATCGTCGGACGACGCTGCTGCGCCGGACGCGGGGGACGTGGTGGACCGGGGGGTGGTTGCAGGGCTCACGGTTGCCCAGTCTAGGGAGCGGATCCGACACCGATCAGCCGGATGGTTCGATACCCAACCGAAACGTGCCGGAAATCCGAGAACCCCATTTCGCGCGACCGGAGCCGTTAGAGTCCGGAAATTGCGGCACGGGCGGTAGTCGAGTCCGTCGCGGCACGTTCCTGACCGATCTACACGTCCCCGGAGGACCTGCGTGGCCCCAACCGTGAGGAAGCGACTCCCAGCAGTGAGGACGCGACCGAAATCCGCGAGGAAACGCACGAGACGAGGGTCGGTCACCCGGCAACTCGGCCGTGCGTTCGTCCTCGTCCTGCTCGGCCTCGTCGCGGCGATCGCGTTCGGCGGTCCCGCGGCGGCGCAGGAACCCACCCCACCGCCCCCACCGCCCGCGACGAGCGGGCAACCGACGCCCCCGGAGAACGCGGTCCGGGTCAGCGGCAATCTGAACAACGCCGGCGAACGGCTCGCGGACGTCGAGGTGCGCGCTCTCGATTCGTCGGGCAACGAGGTGGCGAAGGCGACGTCGGAGTCGAACGGCCGCTGGGAACTCCAGGTCGCGCCCGGCACGTACACGTTCGAGATCGTGGCGGACTCGCTTCCCGACGACGTCAGCGTGCAGGCCACGGTGCAGCGGGAAGTGGTGGCCGGTCGCACCAACACGGTGATCTTCTCGTTCGGCGAGGCCCGTACCGGTTCCGCGGTCCCGTTCTACGAGAAGCTGATTCGCCAGACCATCGACGGACTCCGGTTCGGTCTCGTGATCGCCATCGCCGGAGTCGGGCTGAGCCTGATCTACGGCACCACCGGCCTGACGAACTTCGCGCACGGCGAACTCGTCACCCTCGGCGCGGTCGCGGCGTGGGTGATCAACGTGACGTTCGGTGTGCAGCTGATCCCGGCCACCATCCTCGCAGTGTTCGTGGGCATCCTGATCGGACTGCTGAATAACGCCGGGATCTGGAAACCGCTGCGGCGACGCAAGACCGGCCTGATAGCGCAGCTGGTGGTGTCGATCGGGCTCGCGATCTCCCTGCGCTACCTGATCCTGATCTTCTTCTCCGATCGCGCGGAACCGTTCGTCGACTACCAGGCCCAGGTCGAGAGGCACTGGGGTCCGATCGCGATCACCGACGCCAACCTCGTGAGCATCGGCATCAGTCTCGTCGTTCTCGTCGGAGTGGCCCTGCTGCTGCAGAAGACGCGCATCGGCAAGGCCATGCGCGCGGTGTCCGACAACCGCGACCTGGCCGCGTCGTCCGGCATCGACGTCGAACGGGTGATCCGCTTCGTGTGGGGTCTCGGCGGCGGTCTCGCCGCGCTCGGCGGCGTCCTGTTCGGCATCTCCGAACTCGGCGGCCGCGTGCAGTGGGAGATGGGCTTCAAGCTCCTGCTGCTGATGTTCGCCGGCATCACGCTCGGCGGACTCGGCACCGCCTACGGCGCGCTGCTCGGCTGCGTGATCGTCGGTCTGCTCGTCCAGCTGTCGACGCTGGTGATCAACCCCGACCTCAAGTACATCGGAGGACTGCTCATCTTGATCGTCATCCTGGTGGTCCGGCCTCAGGGCATTCTCGGCAGCCGGCAAAGGATCGGGTGAGGGCATGGACATCGCAGGAGCACTCCAGGTCTCGCTCGCCCAGCTGATCGGCCCGTCCGCGATCTTCTACGCGCTGCTGGCGATCGGCCTCAACCTGCACTTCGGCTACGCCGGACTGCTCAACTTCGGTCAGATCGGTTTCGCCCTCCTCGGCGGCTACGGCGTCGGGATCATGACCGTCACCTACCAGCAGCCGCTGTGGGTCGGCATCCTCGTCGGTCTCGCCGCGGCCGGACTGCTGGCCGTCGTCCTCGGTATCCCGACGCTGCGGTTGCGGGCCGACTACCTCGCCATCGTCACGATCGCCGCATCCGAGATCCTCCGCCTGATCTTCCGCTCCACCGCATCGGATTCCATCACCGGATCCACCAACGGGTTGTTCGGTTTCGCGGACCCGTTCACGACGCTCAGCCCGTTCGACTCGGGTAAGCAGTACAACTTCCTCGGCGTGAAGTTCTACGGCGACGACCTCTGGTCGATGGTCGTGGGGTGGACTCTCGTCCTGGTGCTGTGCGGGTTCGTGTTCCTCCTGACGCACAGCCCGTGGGGCCGTGTCCTCAAGGCCGTCCGCGAGGACGAGGACGCCGCACGCGCCCTCGGCAAGAACGTGTTCGTCTACAAGATGCAGGCGCTGGTCCTCGGCGGCATGATCGGCGGGCTCGGCGGCGTGTTCAACGCACTGCAGACCAAGTCGATCAACCCCGACTTCTACTCCACCGCACAGACGTTCTTCGCGTTCGGCGCCCTCATCCTCGGCGGCGCGGCCACGGTCTTCGGACCGGTGGTCGGCGCGATGCTGTTCTGGTTCCTGCTGGCCATCCCGGACGCCCTGTTGCGACAAGCGATCTCCGGGCCGGAGCCGCTGCTGCCGCTGACGGAACAGCAGGTCGGGGCCATGCGGTTCGTCCTGCTCGGCATCATGATCGCGGTGCTGATGGTCTTCCGGCCACAGGGCATACTGGGCAACAAGCGGGAGGTGCAGCTCAATGCCTGACCACAGACTGCCGGATCATCTGCAGACCGACACCGTTCTCACCGACGAGGAACGGGCCTCGATCTTCACCGACGTCCCGCACTCCCCCGGCGCACCGAAACCCGACCCGATCCTCGTGGTCGACAACGTGTCCCGGACGTTCGGCGGGCTCAAGGCCGTCGACGTGGCGCATTTGGAGATCCAGCGCGGCTGCATCACCGGACTGATCGGTCCGAACGGTGCAGGCAAGACCACCCTGTTCAATCTGCTCACCGGTTTCGACCGGCCGGACAGCGGCACGTGGTCGATGGATGGCCAGTCGCTGGGCCGGATGTATCCGCACCAGGTGGCCCGCCGCGGCGTCGTCCGCACGTTCCAGCTCACCAAGGCGCTGTCGAAGCTGACGGTGCTCGACAACGTTCGGCTCGGCGCCACCGGGCAGCGCGGTGAGCGGATCTTCAACACGCTCCTGCCGTGGACGTGGAAGGCGCAGGAACGGGCCGTCACCGAACGAGCGAACGAACTGCTCGCGCGGTTCAAGCTCGACACCAAGTCCGACGATCTCGCCGGCTCGCTGTCCGGTGGTCAGCGCAAGCTGCTCGAGATGGCGCGGGCGCTGATGACCGAGCCGACCGTGGTGATGCTCGACGAGCCGATGGCCGGCGTGAACCCGGCGCTCACCCAGAGCCTGCTCGGCCACATCAAGTCGCTTCGGGACGAGGGCATGACCGTCGTGTTCGTCGAACACGACATGGACGTCATCCGCGACATCAGCGACTGGGTGGTGGTGATGGCGCAGGGCAGTGTGATCGCCGAGTCCACACCGGGACACCTCTCGTCCAACAACGCGGTGGTCGACGCCTACCTGGGCAGCCACCACGATCAGGCGCTCGAGTTCGACGACGAGGGGAATCCGGTGGGCGCGACGGCCGTTCTGGCCGAGGCACTCGAAAACGCGGAGGCGGCAACCCTCGAGACCGGCGGCGACCTCTCCGAACCCGACATCACCGAGCTGAGGCGTGAGAACTCATGACCGAACTGACCCCAGCGGAATTCGCGGCCACACCCGAGGAGCATGCCCGGCTCGCCGAGGGTGCCCTCGTCCGCGCGGACGGTGTGGTGGCCGGGTACATCCCCGGCGTCAACATCCTCCGCGAGTGCAACTTCTTCCTGCGCGAGGGTGAGATCGTCGGCATCATCGGTCCCAACGGTGCCGGGAAGTCCACGCTCCTGAAGTCGCTGTTCGGGCTGATACCGGTGCGTGAGGGTTCGGTGACACTGCGCGGTGAGGACATCACGTCCAAACCCGCCCACGTTCTCGTGCAGAAGGGTGTCGGCTACGTCCCGCAGACGCAGAACGTCTTTCCGTCGCTCACCATCGAGGAGAACCTCGAGATGGGGATGTATTTGCGGCCCAAGCTCTTCGCGGAGAGATTCGCGTTCGTCGGCGACCTCTTCCCGCTGCTCGTCGAGCGGAAGAAGGTGAAGGCGGGCGCCCTGTCCGGCGGTGAACGGCAGATGGTCGCGATGGGCCGGGCACTGATGATGGAACCGTCCGTGCTGCTGCTCGACGAGCCGTCCGCCGGACTGTCCCCGATGTTCCAGGACGAGGTGTTCATCCGCTGCAAGCGAATCAACGCGGCGGGCGTCTCGGTGATCATGGTCGAGCAGAACGCCCGCCGGTGCCTGCAGATCTGCGACCGCGGCTACGTCCTCGACCAGGGCCGCAACGCGTACACCGACTCGGGACCCAACCTGATGCACGACCCGAAGGTGATCGAGCTGTACCTCGGGACCCTCGCGGGAAGTCAGGAGAAGAAGTAGGTCCGGTGGTTCCGGACACGACTGTGGGCCAGGTTTCCCTGGCCCACAGTCCGTTTCAGGTGAGTGCGATCATCCGCCGACGACGATGTATCCGTCCGTCGTCAGCTTGTTGTCGGCACCGAACTTCAGCTTGCCGTACGAACCGATGGACGGCTCGCCTGCGGCGGTGAAGTCGAGTTTGCCGGTGATGCCGTTGTAGTCGACGTCCGTGCCGGCCTGCACGAGCGGCAGGCACTCCTGGTAGGACGTGCACGGGGTTCCGCCCTCGGTGACGGCGTTGATGTTCGCGGCGATGTCGCGACCGGCCGTCGACTTCGCGGCTTCCGCGGCGAGCGCGGAAACGACTACCGCGTCGTAGGACTCACCGGCGTAGTTGAAGTCGATCAGCCCCGGGTTGATGCCCTTGAGACGATCCTGGAAGGCCGGACCGACGTCCGTGAGCGGCGTGGTGCCCTGCATGCCGTCGAGCAGCGGTGCGGCCACCGACTCGCCGAGCGCGTTACCCATGTTGCCGTCCACGCCGTAGACCTTCATCCCGTCGGACGGGCCGATGCCGACCTCGTGCATACGGGTGATGATCTTCGCCGACTCCTCGAATCCGACCACCGCGACAGCGTCGGGGGCGAAGTCCTTGACCTGGTCGATCTCGGAGTTGAACGACTGCGCGTTGGGGTCGTAGATGATCTTCTGGATCTGGTCCTCGGGGATGCCCGCGTCGACGAGGTTCTTCTGGATGTTGTCGGCGAGCCCGGTTCCGTACGGGTCGTTGAGGGCCAGGATGGACACGCGCTGGCCGCCGTCGTCCGAGATGAGTTGCGACACAGCCTGAGCCTGCAACACGTCGGTGGGGGCGGTGCGGAAGTACTGGCCCTTGTCCGGGTAGCAGACGAACTGGTCGGACGTGTTGGCCGGGGAGAACATCACGACGCCGGCGCTGGACACCTTGTCGATGACCTTCAGCGACACCGAGGACGACGCCGCGCCGATGATCACCTGGGTGCCCGCGGCCAGTTCCCGGTCGACGGTGGTGTTCGCCGTGTCGGTGGTGGTGTCGCCCGAGTCGCCGGGAATCAGCTGGACCGGCTGGCCGAGAACCCCACCGGCCGCATTGACGTCGTTGACGCCGAGCTGGGTGCCCGCCACCATCGGCGGTCCGAGGAAGGAGAGGCTTCCCGTGTCGGGGAGCAGAGTGCCGATCTTCAGCGGCGCCGTGGACGGGGCACCCGCTGCCGCCGCCTCTTCGGGCGTGCAGTCGGTGGAAACAGTGGTGGCCGAGGCAGAGCTGTCACTCCCACTCGCGGAGTCGTCGCCACTGTCCGAACTACAACCTGCCAGTGCGAGAGATGCCGCGCCGAGAACCGCGGCCGCCCGCACGAGGGTCCGTTTAGCCATCCAAACTCTCCTTAGATCACCTGAGTGCGGGCGCCACCCGAGTTGGCGTCCGCTGTGGGATCAGACGCTAGCGGTCCGGCGGCTTTCGCGATCCGTCCAGAAAGGCTCGTGACCTTACTGTGATCTGAATACGACGAGTGTTTACGCCGCCGTAGCGTGGCGAGCCTCAGGCGCCGAGGAGAAGGCGCACGGAGTCGACAACCACCTGACGCCGGAGACCCAGCGGTGGGCCGACGTCAGCCGATCCGCGGACTTCCCCGCCGGCGCCTGACGCCTCCGGCGAAAACGCGTCGCCCGTCGCCGATCTCGCGGGTCAGCTGGTAGGAGCTTCCCCACCGAGGGTCTCGAGCACCACCTGCGCGACCGCCTTCATCGTCGACCGGCGGTCCATCGCGGCCCGCTGGATCCACTTGAACGCTTCGGGCTCGGTCAGCGACTGCTTCTCCATCAACACGCCCTTCGCCCGCTCGACGATCTTGCGGGTCTCCAGACGCTCGGACAGATCGGAGATCTCCCGCTCGAGCGCGGTCACTTCCTTGAACCGGCTGGCCGCCAACTCGACCGCAGGAACCAGGTCGGCAGTGGAGAACGGCTTGACGAGATAGGCCATCGCCCCGGCGTCGCGAGCCCGCTCCACCAGCTCGCGCTGACTGAACGCTGTGAGAATGACCACGGGCGCAATACGTTTCGCCGCGATCTCCGAGGCCGCATCGATGCCGTCACGACGGGGCATCTTCACGTCCATGATCACGAGGTCGGGTTTGAGCTCCACCGCCAGGTCGACGGCGGCCTGCCCGTCACCCGCCTCACCGACCACGTCGTAGCCCTCTTCCCGCAGCATCTCGACCAGATCGAGCCTGATCAGCGCCTCGTCCTCGGCCACCACGACCCGTCGCGGCTGCGACGGCACACCTTGCTGCTGGGGAGCGTTCATGGCCACCATTCTCCTCTGCTCGGACGACCCCGGCACGGGGAGCGAACGTTAGAAGGGTACCGGTGGTTGACTCCCGACGGCGATCTTCTACAGTGGTACAGCGCAACACGCCCTCGTATCCCAATTGGCAGAGGAAACGGATTCAAAACCCGTCCAGTGTGAGTTCGAGTCTCACCGAGGGCACTGCCAGGATTTCTCGCGAATCGCAGGTCAGATGCATTCTCTGACCTGCGATTCGCATCTCGTCCCCCGTCACGGTGTTTGCGTCACCACTGGCCCGCGACCTGCCGGGTGGCGGCGTTGAGCCGGTTCCACAGGTTCACGGTGGCGATCGACAGGACCAGCGACGCGAGCGCCTGCTCGTCGTAGTGCCGGGCGGCCTCGTTCCACACGTCGTCGGGCACCGGGTCCGAACGGTCGCTCAACCGGGTCATCGACTCGGCCAGCGCCAGGGCCGCGCGTTCGGCGTCGCTGAAGTACGGAGCCTCCCGCCACGCGGCCACCGCGAAGATCCGCTCGTTGGTCTCGCCCTCCTTCTCCAGCTCACGCGAATGCATGTCGACGCACACGCTGCAGCCGTTGATCTGGCTCGACCGCAGATGGACGAGAGCGTGCGTCACCGGCGGCACGTCCGCCTTCGACGCTGCCTTTCCCAGAGCCAGCAGAGACTTCATGGCGTCGGGAACGATCATCGCGGGGTTGGTCATCCGGGCTTTCATGATTGCCTGCCTCCAAAGGTATTCGGGTGATCTGAATTCACACCGGGTGGTTTTCGTTCTCACTGACATGACGAACCGCGACGGCAGAATGTGACAGATGAACGACGACGAAGTTCTGGCACACCGCTTCGAGGAGAGCCGGACGCATCTGTCTGCGGTCGCCTACCGGATGCTCGGCTCGATCAGCGAAGCGGAGGACGCCGTGCAGGAGGGCTGGCTCCGGCTCAGCCGTGCCGAGACCTCGGATGTGGAGAATCTGCGGGGCTGGCTGACGACGGTCGTCGCCCGGGTGTGCCTCGACATGCTCCGCTCACGGAAGATGCGCAGTGAGGAGCCCCTGGACGTCCATGTGCCGGATCCGATCGTGAGCGAGCTGGACGGGGCCGATCCCGAGCACGAGGCGGTGCTCGGTGATTCGGTCGGACTCGCGCTGCTGGTCGTGCTCGACACGCTGACGCCCGCCGAGCGGCTCGCCTTCGTGTTGCACGACATGTTCGCACTGTCCTTCGACGAGATCGCCCCGATCGCCGGACGCACCCCCGCCGCGTCCCGTCAGCTGGCGAGCCGCGCGCGCCGCCGCGTCCAGGGGTCGGGGCCGGTTCCGGATGCCGACCTGACCCGGCAGCGCGAGATCGTCGAGGCATTCATGGCCGCCTCGCGGGGCGGCCGGTTCGACGATCTCCTCGCGCTGCTCGACCCGGACATCGTCCTGCGGGCCGACGGCGGCGCGGACGGATCCTCTCTCCTGCGCGGAGCCCGCGCCGTCAGCGAGCAGGCCCTCACCTTCGCGCGCTTCGCTCCTTTCGCCCGGCTCGCCCTGGTGAACGGCGCCGCCGGGGTCGTGACCGCACCCGAGGGAAAGGCCATGTCCGTCATGGCCTTCACCGTCTCAGGTGGGAAGATCGCCCGGATCGACATCCTCGCCGACCCGCACCGCCTGCAGGTTCTGGGGCTCTCTTCCGCCGGCGACTGACGACCCCGCAGGTAGCGGCGGTTTTTTGTGCCCGATCCTGGGGATCTGCGCCGTCCTGCCAGTACCATGGTGGAACAGGTACGCCCTCGAGCACGGAGGTCACCCATGGAGCTCGGCACCGTCACTTTCACCTACGACGGGCGGGTAGCCCTTCGATTCCAGCAAGCGCTCTCGCACTCGCCGGAGAAGGTGTGGCGAGTTCTCACCGACCCGCAGTACCTGAAGGCCTGGTTCCCCGCCGACGTCGAATTCGACCTCACCCCGGGTGCCGAACTCGTCTTCCGCGTGACGCCGGAGCAGGTGCGCCGATTCGGATTGCCCGCAGATCAGACCACCACCGGGACGGTCATCTCGGTGCATCCCGCGCACATCCTCGAATACCTGTGGGACGCCGAGACCCTGCACTGGGAACTCGTCCCCGACGGCAGCGGAGGCTGCTGGCTGACGCTCACCCACACCGTGGAAGAAGAAGAATCCGCCTACGCCCACGCCGCCGGCTGGCACGCGGGACTCGAGGTGGTCGAAGCGCAACTGGACGGCCGCGAGGTCGACTGGTCCCCGTGGGATCGGGCCGACGAACTCGCCGCGTCCTACCGCAAGACGTCCTGACCACCGGATTCACCGACACGGGAGAAGCGCGTATCGCGGGCAGCACAACCACACCGGCAGCGACCTTCGTGAAGGAGGTCACCGGCGAGGCGACGCGACGCTGGGGTGTGCACGGCACCGACCTCGGCTGTCCCGCGCGCCTCGCCGACGGGAGAGTCGCGTTCTTCTTCGGCGACACGTTCAGCTCGCACGGCCGGCACGGCAGGCGGTGGCGCAGCCCCGTGATGTTGCGCTCCACCACCACCGATCTCCGGGGCGGCATCGAGTTCGACTCCGCGGCCGGCGGCCGGACGGCGCGGGAGATCCTGCCGAACGCGCACGATGTCCGCGAACTTCCCGACCGGGAATCGGCGGGCACCGAGTTCACCGTCGTTCCTGCCGACGCCGTCACGATCGGTGATCGGACGTATCTGTCCGTCGTCAGTGTGCACTCGTGGAGGTCACGTGCGTGGCCGACGAATTTCACGTATCTCGCCTGGTCCGACGACGGCGGCGAGAACTGGCACCGCTCACCCGCCCGCTGGGACAACCGTGGTGGGTCGCTCGATCAGCTGTGGACCATGGAGCGGCACGACGGCTACGTCTACGTCGTCTCGAGCGCGTTCGACCGCACCAATCCGGGTGGGATGATCCTCCGGCGGGTCCCCGAACCGTGCATCCTCGAGCCCGGAGCCTACGAAGAGTGGGGCTGGGACCGCGGTACGGGGTGGGCGTGGGGACAGCCCGCGACCCCGATCCTGCCGGGCCCCGTCGGCGAGATGTGCCTGCGACGGATCGACGGCACCTGGGTCCTCGCGTACTTCGATCCCGCCGCGTACGCGATCGTCACACGCTCGGCGGAGCGCATCGACGGGCCCTGGTCGGAACCGACCGTGCAGATCGCCGGCGGCGACTGGGGAGCGACGGACGGCACGTGGGCGCAGATCTACGGTGGATTCATCCATCCGGCGTCCACACTGGGCGAGCTGCATCTGTTTGTGTCGCAATGGAACACGACGACCGGTGACCCTTATCGCGTCCTGCAGTTCACGACTCGGCTGGACGCCGGGTAGCCCGCCGCAGAGTCACCCGACGAGTTCCGACTCCGTCCACCGGCCCTCGCCCTCCAGTTCCACACCGCGGGAATGGAACTGGTTGAGGGTGCTGCGGTGACCCACACTCACCACGATGCTGTCCGGGAGTTCGGTCCGGAGCAGGGTGTAGAGCGTGTATTCCAGGCCCTCGTCGATGGCCGACGTGGCCTCGTCGAGGAAGATCACTGCGGGCCGTGAGATCAGCACCCGCGCGAACGCGAGACGCTGCTGCTCACCCGGCGACAGGATCCGCGTCCAGTCGGCGGTCTCGTCGAGCCGATCCCCCAGATTGCCGAGCGACACCTTCGACAACGCAGCGCGCACGACGTCGTCGGCCGCTGTCGGCTCCTTCGGGTATGCCAGTGCGGTTCGCAGCGAACCGAGCGGCAGGTACGGCCGCTGGGACAGGAAGATGGCCTCTCCCGCGGGTCGTGACACCGTGCCGTCGGCGTACGGCCACAGATCGGCGAGTGTGCGGAGCAGGGTGGTCTTGCCCGAGCCGGACGGGCCCTTGACCAGCAACGACTGCCCGGGGGTCACGGTGAGCTCGAGGCCCTCGATGAGGGTCTGGCCCGTGGGGATGCGCACGTCCAGCTTCTCGACCTGGAGGTCGTCGCCCGACTTGCCGGTCTTCAGGATCGGAAGTTCGGCGGCGTGCTGGTTGTCGTTGGCCAGACCGTTGAGTCGGATGAGGGTGGCGCGGAAACTCGCGAAGTCGGCGTACGACTCACGGAAGAAGGACAGGGAGTCGTGGACCTGCCCGAACGCCTGCGACGTCTGCATCACGTCACCGAGCGACACCTGACCGGTGAACAGTCGGGGCCCCTGCACGAGGAACGGGAAGATGACGGCCGTCTGGTTGACGGTGAGGTTCCATCCACTGAACTTCAATGTCCGGAAGACGATCTGCCACATGTTCCGGATGACGTCCGCGAACCGTCCGGCAAGGGTGCGGCGCTCGACGTTCTCGCCGCGGTAGAACGCGATGCTCTCGCCGTACTCCCGCACCCGGATCAGCGCGTAGCGGAAGTTGGCGCCCAGTTTCTCGTTGAGGAAGTTCAGCTTGATGAGCGGCTTGCCGATCCAGAACGCCACCACCGTGGTCACCAGCACGTAGATGTAGACGAGGAAGATCATCGCCCGCGAGATCTCGACGCCGAACACCGTCATCGGGCCGGACAGATCCCACAGGATCCCCGTGAACGACACGATCGACAGCACGGCCGTCACCGCGCCCATCGACAGCGAGCGGGACGTGGTCACGAAGTTGGTGATGTCGGCCTGGACGCGCTGGTCCGGGTTGTCGATCGCGTCGTCCAGGAACCGGTCACGGTAGTAGGCGCGGCTGTCGAGCCAGTCGTCGACGAGATGGTGGTTGAGCCACGTCCGCCAGTCGATGTCGAGGGTCTGCCCGATCAGGTACTCGATCAGGGCCCGCACCACGTGGACGGTCGCCAGAAGGGCGAAGACGCGGAGGAAGTGCCAGAACGCCGACTCGTCCAGGTTCTGGATCGAATCGTAGAAGTCGTTGTACCAGTAGGAGAACAGCACCGTCATCCGCACCGCGAAGACCGTCGACAGCAGCAGCACCGCCAGGATCGTCAACGGCTTCAGGCTGCGCCGCGGATTGAAGTACGGCGCGGCGAAGCGCCAGAACTGCCTTCCCCATTTGGTGAACCGCGCGAGCAGTATCACTACGACGACGAACGCGACGACAGTCATGACGTAGGCCTTGAGCAGCCACATTGCGCTGTCCCAGACGACGTTGTTCCAGTCCACGACCCATATCCCCGATCACGAGGTGAAACTCACCAGAAAAGATGGCGAAGTCTAACCCCGGACCTCGGTCGTCGGCGAGAGATACACGCAGGACACGCATCGACGCGCACCCACACGTCGCCCGATGTCCCATTTGGGCGGTTTCGGCCGCACAGGTGGGACATCGGGCAGGGAGAATGGGCCCCGTCGACGGGAGTCTACGAGTCCTTCTCGGGCTCAGGCTTTTTCAGGTTGCCCTCGTCGTCGACGTAGTCATCGAAGGCGGTACCCGACACCGTGCCGTCGGAGCCGGGCAGGACGACCGTCTCGCGGGCGCCCGGCTCGTAGCGGGCGTCGATCTCCTCCACCTTCTTCTTGGCTGCGGCGAGCGCCTCGTCGTCGGGAAGGGGAACTTCGGTCTCGGCCGGCCGGCCGGTGTTCTTCTGCTCGGGTGCGTCTGCGCTCATAGTGCACGTCCGTTCCGTTTCGGAGATTCCAGACCGACCATACGCCGCGGCCACCAGTTGGACTACCGTTCAAAACCTTTCGGTGGCAAAGGAATGGCGGAGTCGCTACTTCCGCGGCGGGAAGTGGCGGATGAGACCTTCCTGGACCACGGTGGCCAGCAACTCGCCTTCCAGGGAGAAGAACCGCCCCGTCGCGAGGCCACGGGACCCTGCTGCGACCGGCGATTCGGTGGCGTAGAGCGTCCAGTCGTCGAACCGGAACGGCCGGTGGAACCAGATGGAATGGTTGACGGTGGCCGCGACGATCCGGTCCAGGCCCCACGACAGGCCGTGGGTGGTGATGATGGAATCCAGGACCGTGGTGTCCGACGAGTAGCCCATGACGGCCACGTGAATGAGCGGGTCGTCGGGAAGGTCGCCGTCCGATTTCATCCAGACCCGGTTGTGGGTGAGCTTCTCCCCCGTGCCCTTCATGATCCACGACGGGTCGTTCGCGTAACGCATGTCGATCGGCTTGAGGGCGTCGACGAACATCTTCAGTCGATCCTCGTACCCGAGGAAGTGGTCGCCCAGTGGCGGCAGCGTGTCCGGGAACGGGACGTCGGGCACCTCGACCGCGTGCTCGAGACCCTTGCCCCAGTCCTGGAACGCCGCCAGCATGACGAACAGTTCCTCACCGTTCTGCAGCGCCGTGACCTGTCGGTTCGCGAAGGCCCGTCCGTCGCGGTGCCGCTCGACGCGGTATTCGATGGGTTCCTTGACGTCGCCGCCGCGGATGAAGTGAGCGTTGATCGCGTGCACGGCACGCTCGCCGCTCACGGTGCGGCCGGCGGCGACCAGTGCCTGGGAAATCAACTGGCCGCCGAACGTCCGGCTACCCACCTGCGCGGGATGCCGACCTCGGTACGTGTCCTCGCCGGTCTTCTCGAGATCGAGAAGTTCGAGCAGGGTCTGGAGATCGGTCTTCGCCGCGACTTCGCTCACCTAGTGGTCCTCTTCGCCGATTCTGTGGACGTGGATCAGGTTGGTCGAGCCTACGGTGCCGGGCGGCGACCCGGCCACGATGACCACCAGTTCACCCTTTTGGTACCGGCCCAACCCGAGCAGGGCGTGGTCGACCTGCCGCACCATGGCGTCGGTGCTCTCGACCGGGTCGACGATGAACGTCTCGGTGCCCCACGTCAGCGACAACTGGCTGCGCACCTCAGGCAGCGGGGTGAACGCCAGCAACGGCAGCGGCGTGTGCAGTCGCGCCAGCCGGCGCACCGTGTCCCCGGACTGGGTGAACGCGACCAGCGCCTTCGCATCCAGCCGCTCCCCGATGTCGCGGGCGGCGTACGAGATGACACCGCGCTTGGTGCGCGGCACATGCGTCAGCGGCGGCACCTGGGTGGACTCGTTCTCCACCGCCTCGACGATCCGCGCCATCGTGCGCACCGTCTCCATCACGTACTTACCGACCGACGTCTCACCCGACAGCATCACCGCGTCCGCGCCGTCGAGGACCGCGTTCGCGACGTCGGACGCCTCGGCGCGGGTGGGCCGCGAGTTCTCGATCATCGACTCGAGCATCTGGGTGGCCACGATGACCGGCTTCGCGTTCTCCCGGGCGATCTGGATCGCCCGCTTCTGCACCAGCGGCACCTGCTCGAGCGGCAACTCCACACCCAGGTCACCACGGGCGACCATCACCGCGTCGAACGCCAGCACGATCGCCTCGAGGTTGTCGATCGCCTCCGGCTTCTCGAGCTTCGCGATCACCGGGATCCGGCGACCGACCCGATCCATCACGGCATGGACGAGTTCGATGTCTGCGGCCGATCGCACGAACGACAGGGCGATGAAGTCGACACCGAGACCGAGCGCGAACTCGAGGTCGGCGATGTCCTTGCCCGACAGCGCCGGGACCGACACGTTCATCCCCGGCAGGGACACACCCTTGTTGTTGCTGACCGGGCCGCCCTCGGTGACCCGGCAGATCACGTCGTTGCCGTCGACGTCCGTGACGACCAATCCGATCTTGCCGTCGTCGACGAGCAACCGGTCACCGGCCTTGGCGTCCTCGGCGAGCTGCTTGTAGGTGGTCGACACCCGGTCGTGGGTGCCCTCGACCTCGTCGACGGTGATCCGCACTTCCTCACCGTTGGCCCACGTGGTGCGCCCCTCGGCGAACCGGCCGAGCCGGATCTTCGGGCCCTGCAGGTCGGCGAGGACACCGACCGCCTTCCCCGTCGCGTCCGAGGCCGCCCGGACGCGTTTGTAGTTCTCCTCGTGGTCGGCGTGTTCGCCGTGGCTGAAATTCAGCCGCGCCACGTCCATACCGCTTTCGACGAGCTCGCGAATACGGTCACCGGTGGCGGTAGCAGGTCCAAGTGTGCA
>NZ_JBLWIT010000040.1:0-11398 GCF_048381435.1 Rhodococcus mengyinensis
CTGCTGGACGTTCCGGTGGTGCCGACGCTGATGGGCTGGGGCACCATCCCGGACGACCACCGCCTCGCCGCGGGCATGGTCGGTCTGCAGACCGCCCACCGGTACGGCAACGCGACCATGCTGGCGTCGGACTTCGTCCTGGGCATCGGCAACCGCTGGGCCAACCGGCACACGGGCGGTCTCGACACCTACCGTAAGGGGCGCAAGTTCGTTCACGTCGACATCGAACCCACGCAGATCGGCCGCGTGTTCGCACCGGACTACGGGATCGTCTCCGACGCCAAGGCGGCGCTCGAACTGTTCGTCGCCGTCGCGAAGGAGCGCAAGGCCGCCGGAACACTCGCGGACCGCAGCACCTGGGTCGAGGACTGTGCCACCCGGAAGCGGACCATGCAGCGCAAGACCCACTTCGACGACGTCCCGGTCAAGCCGCAGCGGGTGTACGAGGAGATGAACCGCGTCTTCGGGCGCAACACCCGGTACGTCAGCACGATCGGGCTCTCGCAGATCGCCGGCGGCCAGTTCCTGCACGTCTACAAGGCGCGCAACTGGATCAACTGCGGGCAGGCCGGGCCGCTGGGCTGGACCATCCCCGCCGCCCTCGGAGTGGTTGCCGCGGAGCCGGAGACGCCCGTCGTGGCGCTGTCCGGTGACTACGACTTCCAGTTCATGATCGAGGAACTGGCGGTGGGCGCCCAGTTCAACCTGCCGTACATCCACGTCGTGGTGAACAACTCCTACCTGGGACTGATCCGTCAGGCGCAGCGCGCATTCGACATGGACTTCTGCGTGCAGCTGGGCTTCGACAACATCAACACCCAGGAAACCACCGAGCACGACGTGCTGCCCGCGGTCCCGAAGGGGTACGGCGTCGATCACGTCAAGGTCGCCGAGGGGCTGGGCTGCAAGGCGCTGCGGGTCACCGAGCCCGGCGAGATCGCCGGCGCCCTCGAGAAGGCCCGTGAGCTCGCCGGTGAGCACAAGGTGCCGGTGGTGGTCGAGGTCTTCCTCGAGCGGGTCACCAACATCGCGATGGGAACCGAACTCGACAACGTCGCCGAGTTCGAGGATCTGGCGGAGAGCTGGGAGCACGCTCCCACAGCCCTCATGCTGCTGGACTAGGGGGCACCGTGACACGTGTACTGGTCGCACCCGACAAGTTCAAGGGATCCCTCACCGCGGCGGAAGTGGCGGACGCCCTCGCCGACGGACTCCTGGCCGGTGATCCGTCCTGGGCGATCGATCGTGTTCCGGTCGCGGACGGCGGCGACGGCACCGTCGCCGCGGCCGTCGCCGCAGGGTGGTCTCCGGTCGCGGTGACCACCACGGGGCCGACAGGTCGGCCCGTCACCTCGTCCTACGCGGTGCGCGGCTCGGCCGCGGTGGTCGAACTGGCTTCGGCCGTGGGCTTGGTACTGCTCCCGGACGGTGTGGCGGACCCCTTGGGTGCCAGTACATTCGGACTCGGCACCGTCGTCAGGCACGCGCTGGAGGGGGGAGCTCGCGAGATCGCCGTCGGTCTCGGGGGCAGCGCGTCAACCGACGGCGGTGCCGGCTTGTTACAGGCCCTCGGCGTACGTGTCCTCGACGCCGAGGGCAACGAGGTCGCGCAGGGGGGAGCGGCGCTGCGCCAGGCCGCCCGGGTCGACCTGACCGGTCTCCACCCGGCGGCGCGTGCGGCGCACTTTCGGCTCGCCTGCGACGTCGACAATCCGCTCCTCGGCCCGACCGGCGCCACCGCCGTGTACGCGAGCCAGAAGGGCGCGGCCGCAGAAGAACTGGTCGTGCTCGAGGACGCCATGACCCGGTGGGCGCAGGTCGTGCGCGCCGCGACCGGCCGCGACGACAGCCGGATCGCGGGTGCGGGCGCTGCGGGAGGCGCGGCGTTCGGCGCGATCTCGGTGCTGGGGGCCGACACCCGGCCCGGCATCGACACGGTCCTCGGGCTCGTCGACTTCCCAGGGAGGCTCGCCGGGGCAGACCTCGTCATCACCGGCGAAGGGTCACTCGACGAGCAGAGCCTCCACGGCAAGGCGCCGATCGGCGTCGCGACCGAGGCACGCAGGGCCGGAATCCCCGTCCTGGCCGTCTGCGGCCGAAACCTGCTCAGCGACATCCAATTACACAGCGCCGGCATCTCCGCGGCATACGCGCTCGCGGACCTCGAACCGGACCTTCGTCGATCGATCAGAGATGCGGCGGAACTACTGCGCCGGACCGGCTGCACGATCGCGGCATCGACTGCCGAACTCGCACCACTCAGCACACGAGGAGAATCATGACGTCACCCGACTTCACCGCACTACCCGACCTCGCCTCACGCGCCCTCGGCGGAAGCGTATCCGCGGCCAACGACGAACTGTTCGCCCAGCGGGAGAACCTCATCAAGGCGGAGGCCCCGTTCTTCGACCCGTCCGATTTCGGGCACAAGGGCAAGGTGTACGACGGGTGGGAGACCCGCCGCCGCCGCGACGACGGCCACGACTACGCGATCGTCCGGCTCGGGGCCGCGGGCATCATCCACGGGATCATCGTGGACACCGCGCACTTCAAGGGCAACTACCCGCCCTTCATCTCCATCGAGGCGGCGTCGATCGAGGGCTACCCGTCCATCGAGGAGGTCATGAAGGCGGACTGGCAGACCATCGTCGAGAAGTCCCCGGCCGAGGGCCACGCCGCGAACGCCTACGCCGTCGCCGACCGGCACCGGTGGACACACGTGCGGCTGTCCATCTACCCCGACGGCGGCGTCGCACGGTTGCGGGTGCACGGTGAGGTCGTGCCCGACCCTCGGTTCCTCGACGGGACGGTGGACCTGCTGGCCGCGGAGAACGGCGGACGCCTCGTCGGCTGCTCCGACGCGTTCTACGCGTCGCCCGCGAACATCATCCTTCCCGGGCGGGCGCGGAACATGGGGGAGGGCTGGGAGAACTCCCGGCGCCGTGGCGGCGGAAACGACTTCGCGGTGTTCTCGCTGGCCGCGGCCGGCATTCCCCGGCACGTCGAGATCGACACCAGCTACTACGTGGGGAACGCGCCCGGCTGGGTGCGGCTGAGCACCGCCGACGCGCGGACCGCCGACATCGCCGACGAGAGCGCGTGGACCGAACTGCTGTCCCGCACGGCCGTGCAGCCCGACACGAGACACCGCTTCGTTCTGGACGCCACCGAGGCGGCCACGCACCTGCGACTCGACGTCTACCCCGACGGTGGCCTGTCCCGGCTGCGGTTGTTCGGCGACCTCGACGCGACCGCGCTGTCGGAGACGCGACGCACCTGGTGGGAAGCCCTGCCCCAGAGCCATCAAGCGCTCGTCGCCGACCAGGCGCCGCGCTAGTCGGAGCACCGGCGCGCTCTCCACCCCTACCTGACGAACCCGAGGAAACACGCATGCCCAATCCCAGTCCCGGTTACTCCATCACCGTTCGCGTCACGGCCCCGGTCGGCGCAGGCACCACCTCGACTCTCGCGGGGGCGGTGGCCTCCGTGAAGGGCGCCATGACCGCGTTGGACGTGGTGGAGAGCCACCCTGACCACATGGTCATCGACGTGACGTGCGACGCCTCCGACGTCGAGCACGCCGAGCAGATCGCGTCCGCGATCGCCGACGTGCCCGGCGTCGTGGTCGGCAAGGTCAGTGACCGCACGTTCCTGCTCCATCTCGGCGGGAAACTCGAAGTGGTGCCGAAGGTTCCGCTCAAGCACCGCGACGACCTGTCCCGCGCGTACACACCCGGCGTCGCCCGGGTCTGCACCGCGATCGCGGAGAACCCCGAGGACGTGCGGCGGCTGACGATCAAGCGCAACACCGTCGCGGTCGTCACCGACGGCTCGGCCGTGCTGGGGCTGGGCAACATCGGTGCCGCCGCGTCGATTCCCGTGATGGAGGGCAAGGCGGCCCTGTTCAAACAGTTTGCGGACGTGGACGCGTGGCCGGTCTGCCTGGACACCCAGGACACGGACGCGATCGTCGAGATCGTCCGGGCCCTCGCACCGGTGTACGGGGGAATCAACCTCGAGGACATCTCCGCCCCACGCTGCTTCGAGATCGAGGCCCGGCTCCGCGACATGCTGGACATCCCGGTGTTCCACGACGATCAGCACGGCACCGCCATCGTGGTTCTCGCCGCCCTGACCAACGCCCTGCGGGTGGTCGAGAAGAGCCTCGACACGGTGAAGATCGTGGTGTCGGGTGTCGGCGCCGCCGGACACGCGATCATCCGACTGCTGGTCGCGCAGGGGGCGACGAACATCGTGGCGTGCGGGCGGAACGGAATCCTCTCGCCCGACGACACATCCGACTCGTTCCGGTCCTGGATCGCGAACAACACCAACCCGGAAGCGCGGTCCGGATCGCTGCGGGACGCGGTGGTCGGCGCGGACGTGTTCATCGGTGTCTCGGCGCCGGATATCCTGACCGGCAGCGACATCGAGACGATGGCGGAGCGGTCGGTCGTGTTCGCCCTCGCGAATCCGGTGCCCGAGGTCGATCCGGTCGCGGCCGGCAGGCACGCGGCGGTCGTCGCGACCGGACGGTCGGACTTCCCGAACCAGATCAACAACGTGCTCGCGTTCCCGGGCGTGTTCCGGGGCCTGCTCGACGCGCACGCCGTCGAGATCACCGACGACATGCTCATCGCGGCCGCCCGCGCGATCTCCGATTCGGTGTCTCCGTCGGAACTCAACCCCACGTACATCGTGCCGAGCGTGTTCGATGCCGCAGTCGCCCCGGCCGTGGCCGCGGCGGTGCGCAGCGTTGCCGGCGCAGGTGGTGAACACGATGTCTGACCGGCTCGACCTGCTGTTCCGCGCCCCGCGGGTGATCACCGCGGCGGGGGAGGTCGCCCGCTGCGTGGGTGTGCGGGACGGCCGGATCGTCGTCATCGAACCGTTCGGCGCCCAGCTCGACGCCGAGGTGGTGGTCGAACTGGGCGACGACGAGGTGCTGATCCCCGGTCTCGTCGACACGCACGTGCACGTCAACGAACCGGGCCGCACCGAGTGGGAGGGGTTCGCGAGCGCGACCCGGGCCGCGGCCGCAGGCGGGGTGACCACGATCGTCGACATGCCGCTCAACAGCATCCCGCCGACCGTCGACGCCCTGGCACTGGACGTGAAACGCCGGGTCGCCGCCGATCAGGCATACGTCGACGTCGGGTTCTGGGGCGGCGCCGTGCCCGGCAACGTCCCGGACCTGCGGGCCCTGCACGACGCGGGCGTGTTCGGGTTCAAATGCTTCCTGCTGCACTCCGGCGTCGACGAGTTTCCGCCGCTGGACCCGGCCGAGCTCGAACTGGCGCTGAAGGAGATCGCGGGCTTCGGGGCGATGATGATCGTGCACGCGGAAGATGCGCACGCGATCGACCGCGCGACGTCACCCGGTGGGGAGAACTACGCGGACTTCCTCGACTCGCGGCCACGCGGCGCCGAGAATCTCGCCATCGCGGAGGTTATCGAGCTGGCCCGGTGGACCGGGTGCCGGGTGCACATTCTGCACCTGTCGAGCTCCGACGCGTTGCCGATGATCGCGTCGGCACGCAAGGACGGCGTGAAGCTCACCGTCGAGACGTGCCCGCACTATCTGTCGTTCGTGTCGGAGGAGATTCCCTCGGGAGCAACGCAATTCAAGTGCTGCCCGCCGATCCGCGAGGCCGGGAACCGTGAATTGCTGTGGCAGGGCCTGGCCGACGGCGTGATCGACTGCGTCGTCACCGATCACTCCCCGTGCACGGTCGACCTCAAGAGGTTCGACATCGGCGACTTCGGTGTCGCGTGGGGCGGCATCGCCTCGCTGCAGGTGTCGCTGTCCGCGGTGTGGTCGGAGGCCAAACGTCGCGGGCACAGCCTGAACGACGTGGTCCGGTGGATGGCGGAGAACCCGCCCAACAGGTCGGGCTGAACACGAAAGGGCACATCGCGCTGGGGTATGCGGCGGATTTCGCCGTGTTCGCGCCCGAGGAGGCGTTCGTCGTCGACGTGGCCGCCCTGCAGCACAAGAATCCCGTCTCCGCCTACGACCGGCGTGCCCTCGCCGGCGTCGTGCGCAGTACCTGGCTGGCCGGCAAGCGGATCGACCTCGACGAGGCCCCCCGGGGCCGGCTGCTCAGCCGCGGACTGGCCTGACGCCGCCGCACCCTTGCATGGCGCTGGGTCCGAAAGATCCAGTGCTGCAGCGGGTTTGTCGTGTTCCAGGTGGTACGGAACCAAGATATATCCTGCGGAAATCATTGACCGCCCACTGTTGCCTGGCTCACACTTGAAGGGACCAATGGAACAAGCTTTCCGTGATACGGAAGTTCGTTCGCCGCCACGCAAGGACAGGCACATGCTCATAGACGACACAGTCTCGCGGCACACCACCACCGTCGCGCCGCCGGCGCCGCCAGCGACCCAGACGAGTACCACACTCTACAACCTGGACCTGGCGCCAACGAAGGCCTCGGGTCGCCGCTGGGGTAGCTACAGCATCTTCACGCTGTGGACCAACGACGTCCACAACATCGCCAACTACTCGTTCGCCATCGGCCTGTTCGCGCTCGGGCTGGGCGGCGGCCACATGATCCTGTCGCTCATGATCGGCGCGGTCATCGTCTGCGTCGCGATGACCTACGCCGGGTTCATGGGCCAGAAGACGGGCGTGCCCTTCCCCGTGATGAGCCGGATCAGTTTCGGAATCCGCGGCGCCCAGATTCCCGCCATCGTCCGCGCGGTCATCGCGATCGTCTGGTTCGGAATCCAGACCTACCTCGCGTCGATCGTCTTCCGGATCTTCCTCGTCGCCGTCGCGCCCTCCCTCGACCGCTTCGACCAGAACTCGATCCTCGGACTCTCCAGCCTCGGATGGATCTGCTTCATCGGGATCTGGGCGATCCAGATCGTCGTCCTCGTCTACGGGATGGAGGCGGTGCGCAAATTCGAGAGCCTGGCCGGTCCGCTGATCCTGGTCACGGTCGGCTCGCTCGCCCTGTGGATGCTGTTCCGCACCGACTTCTCCATCGCGTGGACGTCCGATCAGCCCGCCTCGGGTGGGGAGATGTGGCGGCAGGTCTTCGCAGGCGCAGCCCTGTGGATGTCGATCTACGGCACCCTGATCCTCAACTTCTGCGACTTCTCGCGGCGCTCCCCGTCGAAGACCGCCGTCGTGCGCGGCAACTTCTGGGGCCTGTTCGTCAACGTCCTCGCGTTCGCCGTCATCGCGTTCATTCTGTGCGGCGCCCAGTTCCAGATCGACGGCACCATCATCGACAGCCCCACCGACATCGTCGCGGCGATCCCGAACACCCTGTTCCTGTCGCTGGCCTGCCTCGCCCTCGTGATCGTGACGATGGCCGTCAACGTCATGGCGAACTTCGTCGCACCGTCGTACGTGCTGTCGAACCTCGCCCCCGAGAAGATCAGCTTCCGCAAGGCCGGCATCATCAGCGCCTGCATCGGCGTGGTCCTGCTGCCGTGGAATCTCTACGACAGCCCGGTGGTGATCAACTACTTCCTCGGTGGCCTCGGTGCCGTCCTCGGCCCGCTGTTCGGCATCATCTTCGTCGACTACTGGTTCATCCGCCGCACGAAGGTCGACGTACCCGCCCTCTACTCGGACAGTCCGACCGGAACCTACTACTACCGCACGGGATTCAACCTGCGGGCGATCTATGCCCTCGTTCCCGCCGCGCTCGTCAGCACCCTATTCGCGATCGTCCCCGCCTTCCATCTCGTCGCCCCGTTCTCCTGGTTCATCGGAGCCGGTCTGGCGGCGGCAATCTACGCGGTCGTCGGCGACCGCACCCGGCAGTACGTGGACGTGTCCGGCGAGTCCATCGCCGTGGACAGCGGCCGCGGCGACCACTGACAGGAGCTTTCGATGCGCATTCTCGTCGTCAACGTCAACACCACCACGTCCATCACGGACGCCATCGCCAAACAGGCCGAGGCCGTCGCGGCACCCGGCACCGAAATCGTTGGGCTCACACCGGAGATCGGTGCGGAATCCGTCGAAGGAAACTTCGAGAGCTACCTCGCCGCGATCGCGGTGATGGACCGGGTGCGGTCGTACCCGGAACCGTACGACGCGGTGATCCAGGCCGGGTACGGCGAACACGGCCGGGAGGGCCTGCAGGAACTGCTCGACGTCCCCGTCGTCGACATCACCGAGGCGTCCGCAAGTATCGCAATGATGCTGGGACACAAGTACTCCGTCGTCACCACCCTCGACCGCACCGTGCCGCTCATCGAAGACCGGCTCCGGCTCGCGGGCCTCGACGCCAAGTGCGCGAGTGTACGCGCGAGCGGTCTGCCCGTCCTCGCGCTGGAAACCGACCCCGAGCGCACGATCGAGGCGATCGTCGACGAGGCCGAAGCTGCTGTGCGCGAAGACAAGGCCGAGGTGATCTGCCTCGGCTGCGGTGGAATGGCCGGCCTCGACGACCGGATCCGGGAGCGCACCGGCGTTCCGGTGGTCGACGGCGTCAGTGCGGCTGTCAAAGTGGCGGAATCTCTTGTAGGGTTGGGTCTCTCGACCTCGAAGGTGCGCACCTACGCGCCCCCGCGTCCCAAGCAGATCACGGGATGGCCGCTCGCGAAACCGCGGTAGTCACCTGATGCAGTGAGTTGTACAGCTTCGTCCTCACCCCGGACGGCCACTACGGCGCCCTATCCCGCGCCCGCAACGATGGAGTATCCCTTTGCTCGAACAGACCACGACCTCCGTAGACCCCGGCCGCGCCGGCTCGGTTCGCGTCATCCGTGAGGGTGTTGCGTCTTATCTGCCGGATATCGACCCGGACGAGACCACGGAGTGGTTGGAATCGTTCGACGGACTGTTGGACCGGTCCGGACCGACCCGTGCCCGGTATCTGATGTTGCGGATGCTCGAGCGGGCCGGGGAGAAGCACGTCGCGTTGCCGGCGTTGACGTCGACCGATTATGTGAACACCATCCCGACGGAGAACGAGCCGTGGTTCCCCGGTGACGAGGAGACCGAGCGCCGGTATCGGGCGTTCATCCGGTGGAACGCGGCGGTGATGGTGACCCGCGCGCAGCGCCCGGGCGTCGGGGTCGGTGGTCACATTTCGACGTATGCGTCGTCGGCGGCGCTGTACGAGGTGGGGTTCAACCACTTCTTCCGCGGCAAGGACCATCCCGGGGGTGGGGATCAGATCTTCATCCAGGGCCACGCCTCGCCGGGCATCTACGCCCGCGCGTTTTTGGAGGGGCGGATCCCGGCGGAGCGGATGGACGGGTTCCGGCAGGAACACTCGCACGCCGATCAGGGCGGCGGGTTGCCGTCGTACCCGCACCCGCGCCTGCTCCCGGATTTCTGGGAGTTCCCGACCGTGTCGATGGGGTTGGGCCCGATGAACGCGATCTACCAGGCCCGGTTCAACCACTACCTGCACGACCGCGGCATCAAGGACACCTCCGATCAGCACGTGTGGGCGTTTTTGGGTGACGGGGAGATGGACGAACCCGAATCCCGCGGCCTGGCGCACGTGGCGGCCACCGAAGGTTTGGACAACCTGACGTTTGTGGTGAACTGCAACCTGCAGCGCCTCGACGGCCCGGTCCGCGGCAACGGCAAGATCATCCAGGAGTTGGAGTCGTTCTTCCGCGGCGCCGGCTGGAACGTGATCAAGGTGGTCTGGGGCCGCGAGTGGGACGCACTGTTGCACGCGGACCGGGACGGTGCCCTGGTCAACCTGATGAACGTCACCCCCGACGGTGACTACCAGACGTACAAGGCCAACGACGGCGGGTACGTGCGGGAGCACTTCTTCGGGCGGGATCCGCGGACGAAGGAACTGGTGAAGAACCTCTCGGATCGCGACATCTGGAACCTCAAGCGCGGCGGCCACGATTACCGCAAGATCTACGCCGCGTACGCGGCGGCGATGGCGCACAAGGGGCAGCCGACGGTGATCCTGGCGCACACCATCAAGGGCTACACCCTGGGCAAGCACTTCGAGGGCCGCAACGCCACCCACCAGATGAAGAAGCTGACCCTCGATGATCTGAAGAATTTCCGGGACCTGCAGCGGATCCCGATCTCCGACGAAGAGTTGGAGAAGGACCCGAAGATGCCGCCGTACTACCACCCCGGCCCCGATGCCCCGGAAATCCAGTACATGCTCGACCGGCGTAAGGCGTTGGGTGGGTTCCTGCCCGAGCGGCGCACCAGCCCGGCGCCGTTGCCGCAGCCGGCGGACTCGACCTACGACGTGGTCCGCAAGGGCTCCGGGAAGCAGCAGGTCGCGACCACCATGGCGTTGGTGCGGATCATGAAGGAGCTGTTGCGGGACAAGGAGATCGGCAAGCGGATCGTGCCGATCATCCCGGACGAGGCCCGCACCTTCGGGATGGACTCCTGGTTCCCGTCCTTGAAGATCTACAACCGCAACGGGCAGCTGTACACCGCGGTGGATGCGGAGCTGATGCTCGCCTACAAGGAATCGGAGATCGGGCAGATCCTGCACGAGGGCATCAACGAGGCCGGCTCGACCGCCTCGTTCACCGCGGTCGGCACCTCGTATGCCACCCACGGTGAGCCGATGATCCCGCTGTACATCTTCTACTCGATGTTCGGGTTCCAGCGCACCGGCGACGGCCTGTGGGCGGCGGCCGATCAGATGGCCCGCGGGTTCGTCCTCGGCGCCACCGCCGGCCGCACCACCCTCACCGGCGAAGGACTGCAGCACGCCGACGGGCACTCGCTGCTGCTGGCCTCGACCAACCCGGCCGCCGTCGCCTACGACCCGGCGTTCTCCTACGAGATCGCGCACATCGTCAAGGACGGGCTGCGCCGGATGTACGGCGGCACCGACGGCGTGGACGGGTTCGGTGGCGAGGACATCTTCTACTACATCACCCTCTACAACGAGCCCTACTCCCAGCCCGCCGAACCCGCCGACCTCAACGTCGACGGACTGCTCAAGGGCATGTACCTGTTCAAGAAGTCCGAGGCATCGGGCCCGAAGGCGCAGATCCTGGTCTCCGGTGTCACCATGCCGGAGGGCCTGCGGGCCCAGGAACTGCTCGCCGACGAGTGGGGTGTGGCCGCCGACGTGTGGTCGGTCACCTCCTGGGGTGAACTGCGCCGCGACGGCATCGAACGGGAGAAGCAGGCCCTGCGCGACCCCGGCACCGACGCCCCGCTGCCCTACGTCACGCAGGCCCTGTCCGACGCCGCCGGCCCGTTCGTGGCGGCCTCGGACTGGATGCGCGCCGTCGCCGACCAGATCCGCCAGTGGGTGCCCGGCTCGTACACCACCCTCGGCACCGACGGGTTCGGCTTCTCCGACACCCGCCCCGCCGCCCGCCGGTACTTCAACGTCGACGCCGAATCCATCGTCGTCGCCGTGCTGTCCGCCCTCGCCGGCGAAGGCACCCTCGACCGCTCCAAGGCCGTCGA
>NZ_JBLWIT010000041.1:0-6269 GCF_048381435.1 Rhodococcus mengyinensis
CTGCTCGTCGAGGAACAGCGGGTTCTTGTCCGCGTCGACGGTGATGTAGGGCAGGTTGATCGACGTGCTCTGCGAGGAGCTCAGTTCGATCTTGGCCTTCTCGGCAGCCTCACGGAGACGCTGCAGGGCCATCTTGTCCTTGGTCAGATCGATGCCGTTCTGAGCCTTGAACTTGTCGACGAGCCACGTGACGATGCGCTCGTCCCAGTCGTCACCACCGAGGTGGTTGTCGCCGGACGTGGCCCGGACTTCGACGACGCCGTCGCCGATTTCGAGCAGCGAGACGTCGAAGGTGCCGCCACCGAGGTCGAAGACCAGGATGGTCTGTTCCTTGTCACCCTTGTCCAGGCCGTAGGCCAGTGCGGCCGCGGTGGGCTCGTTGACGATGCGCAGGACGTTGAGGCCGGCGATCTGGCCGGCTTCCTTCGTGGCCTGACGCTGGGCGTCCTCGAAGTACGCGGGGACGGTGATCACGGCGTCCGTGATGTCCTCACCCAGGTACGCCTCGGCGTCGCGCTTCAGCTTCATGAGCGTGCGCGCGCTGATCTCCTGAGCGTTGTACTTCTTGCCGTCGATCTCCACATGCCAGTCGGTGCCGATGTGGCGCTTGACGGAGCGGATGGTGCGATCGACGTTGGTGACGGCCTGGTTCTTCGCGGGCTGGCCGACCAGCACCTCACCGTTCTTCGCGAACGCCACCACCGACGGTGTCGTGCGCGCCCCCTCCGAGTTGGCGACCACCACCGGGTCGCCACCCTCCAGCACGCACACCACCGAGTTCGTGGTCCCCAAATCGATTCCCACCGCGCGAGCCATGACCGCCTCCAGCAGCACACCGGGTGGCCGTGATCCTTCGGTCGATCTGCTCGTCGTCACACCCACCGAACTTGAGTGTTATCGACTCAATTTTCCCCCCGGTCCAAACCGAGGTCAAGGCGAAGAATTGAGCGTGGAACGCTCAACCGCTGTGTTTGCCTGGTGGATTTCGTCATGATCGGTAGTGATGTGTCGGTGCGACGTCTGCACGGTCATCGAATCTGTTTCCGGGTCACAGTCACCGCAGGCGGTTTCCGGGTCACAGTCACGCGCAGGCGATGGCCAGGATCCGCCCAACTGCTCCGCCGCGTCGCCGAGGTGCTCAGGAGATAGTCCGCTCGCCGTCGAATGGCAAGGAACACAAGCAGTCCAAGTGCCCGTCCACCGGGCCGAGGTTACGCGTAGCAGTCCTGGACGAGTGCGCTGATTCGCCCCACCCTCCCGCGCGATTCACGTGGGAGGGCCCGGCCACGCCGACGTCTATCGGCCGCGCAGCCCGATCGGGTTGCCGTCAGCGTCGGCAAGCACACAAATCCGTGTCTCGGGTGCAACCTGACGTGGAGCGTCGCGCTCGGTTGCGCCGGCGGCAAGCAGCGTGTCGCGGGTCGCGTCGAGATCCTCGACGTCGGCGAACGCAACCGGTCCGGCGGCCCCGTCACCTGGATTCAGCGCGACCTCGAAGCCGTCCACGTTGTATCCGACGTAGTAGGCCTCGTCGGTGTGAGGTGCGCCGAGCAGCGCGGAATAGACCGCCTTGGCGGCGTCCAGGTCGGATACGGGGATCACCAGGCTGCGGATTGTGGGGCTCATGTTCGTCTCCTTCGTTATGCGGCGGCCGCTCGTTCGGCGATGACGACCACGTTATGCGCGGCTCGGGGCCGGCGCTTCTCGATTTCTGACCGATCTGTAAGTGATGATTCGTCATCTTGTATCGACGCAGCGTGGTTCCAGATCCGGACTCCGCGCGGTCCGTCATCTTCTGCCAGGGGTCTCCCCCTCGCTTTGGCGGTGGCCGACGGGCGGCGGATCGCCCACCGGTTCAGCGCCTTTGATGGTCTCTCCCCGGAACAGGGCAGGAAACACGCTATCGGTGTTACCTTGAGCCCTGTGTGTGGCGGTCGGCAATCCTCGCGGCGGCGCACGGCGCTGCTCACCGTGCTCGGGGTGATCGCCGTCGAGCGCATGGCCCTGCAGTTCGGCCACACCAACGCGGTGGACGATGTGCACGAGACGCTCCCAGCTGACGTCGGAGCCGACGCGCTCGCGCCGCGCCGCGCCCCGGAGCGCGGCGCCGTCAACTGGCCGGTATCGCTGCCGGTCCGCGCCCGGGCACCGTCACCGACCTCGGCCGTCTCACCCATGCCCGTGCGGAACAGCACCTGTGTGCTCCGGGTGTGACAGGCAGGCACCGGCTGCCGTCCCAGCAGATCTGACGCCACTCCCCTCTCGTGACCGCCACGGGCTTGGGCGCCACATCCCTCACCGGGCGTGCCGCGTGACCCGATAGTCGTTTCAGCATCGGTAGATTCGTTGCCGGTGCACCGTCGGAATGAGGTGCCGAAGTGCATTCCAAGATTGTTCTCAAACTCACCGGCGCCACCGTGGCCGCGGGGATAATGCTGGCCGGGGTGATGTTCCCGATCGCCGCCGGGCTCGGGTACGCGTCCAACCGTGCCGCCGACAGCGTCGGTAATTCCTCGGCCGAACTGGCCGACGGGGTGGTGCCGGCGGTGACGACCATGACCGACATCACCGGGAACCCGATCGCCTGGCTGTACGACCAGCGCCGATTCGAGGTCCCCAGCGACCAGATCTCCAACGAGATGAAACTGGCGATTCTCTCCATCGAGGACAGACGGTTCGGCGAACATCAAGGGGTGGACTGGCAGGGCACCATGCGGGCGTTCTTCACCAACACCACCAGCGGTCAGATCGAGCAGGGTGCCTCGACCATCAATCAGCAGTACGTGAAGAACTACCTACTGCACGTGGTCGCCAAGACCGACGCCGAGCGCCGTGCCGCGATCGAGACCACGCCGGTCCGCAAGATCCGGGAGATCCGGATGGCGATGACCCTCGACCAGGAACTCTCCAAAGAGGAGATTCTCACCCGGTACCTGAACCTGGTGCCGTTCGGCAACGGTTCCTTCGGGGTACAGGACGCCGCCCGCACGTACTTCGGCATCGACGCCAAGGACCTGAACCTGGCGCAGTCGGCGATGCTCGCGGGCATGGTGCAGTCCAGCTCCGCACTCAACCCCTACACCAACCCGGAGGGGGTGTTCGAGCGCCGCAATGTCGTCCTGGACACCCTGGTCGTGAATGTTCCGGACCGGGCAGCCGAGATCCGCGCCCTGAAGGAAACGCCGCTCGGGGTGCTCCCGAAACCGAACAATCTGCCCCGAGGATGCATCGCCGCCGGCGACCGCGGGTTCTTCTGCGACTACGCGTTGCAGTACCTCCAGACCGCCGGGTTGTCCCGGGAGCAGCTCGAGAAGGGCGGCTACCTGATCCGCACCACCCTCGATCCGGCCGTGCAGGGATCAGTGAGGTCGGCGGTGTCCACCTACGCCGACCCGAAGCTCCCCGACATCGCGAGCGTGATGAACGTCGTGCAGCCCGGCCAGGACCAACATCGGGTCCTGGCGATGGCGGGCAGCCGCAACTACGGCCTGGACGCTGCCGCCGCCGAGACGGTGCAGGAGTTGCCCTATTCATTGTCCGGGCACGGCGCCGGATCGGTGTTCAAGATCTTCACCACCGCCGCGGCCATGGAAAAGGGGCTCCGGCTCAACGCGATCCTCGACGTGCCCGGCCGGTTCGACGCCCGCGGGATGGGCGACGGCGGCGCCCCCGGATGCCCGGCGGCGACCTACTGCGTGCAGAACGCCGCCCCCTATCCGCGGGCATTGGCGGTCACCGACGCCCTCGCCCAGTCCCCGAACACCGCGTTCGTGAAACTTCTCCAGGCCACCGGGGTGGATGCGACGGTCGACATGGCGGTGCGCCTCGGCATGCGGTCCTACACCGAACCGGGCACCTCCGGGTTCGGAGACCAGAGCCTGGCCGACATGCAGAAGGACCAGAATCTGGGGTCGTTCACCCTTGGCCCGGTGTGGATCAATCCGCTCGAACTGTCGAATGTCGCCGCGACCCTGGCCTCGCACGGCAAATGGTGCCCACCGACTCCGATCGACTCCATCGTCGACCGCGAGGGCCGGCCGGTACCCCTCACCCAGCAAGCCTGCGAGCAGGTCATCGATCCCGGCCTGGCCGACACCCTGTCCAACGCGCTCAGCAAAGACGACCTGCCCGGTGGCACGGCGTCGGCCGCGGCCGCGGCCGCCGGGTGGAAGCTGCCGATGTCCGGCAAGACCGGGACCACCGAATCGCACATGTCGTCGGCGTTCGTCGGGTACACCAACAACCTGGCCGGCAGCGTCTATGTATTCGGGGACTCGCCGACCCCCGGCCAGATCTGCACCAGCCCACTGCGCTCGTGCGGGGACGGCAACCTCTTCGGTGGCACCGAGCCGGCCCGCACCTGGTTCACGGCGATGATGCCGATCGCGAACAACTTCGGCCCCACCACCCTGCCTCCGATCGACCAGCGCTACGCCCGCTGACCGGACGACGAGCGGGGCACCCGGAGCCACATCCGGAGATCTACTGCGATTATCGGCGACGAGCAACAGGTCGCCACTGACTGCCCAGAAAGGTGAACGCCTTCAACTGGACAGTAGCTCTCGGGTTGCTGCGATTGTTCTGCTGACGGTTGGTCACGCCGGGGTCGGCAGGCAGGACGGCCTCCGCGAGGCATGGGAAAGTGAACGATGAGCAGCTGGCCCTATTGGTTCGAAATTGCGGTGATATGCGGGATTACCGCCGTAGGCACCATCGTGTGGGGGCATTGGGAGGAACACACCCCGAAATGGCGGCGGATCGGAAAGATCGTCGTGTTGTGCGGGCTGTCGGTCCTGGTTTCCGCCACTGCGGGGCGATTCTGGTTCTTCGTGCTGCTCGCCGTCCTGGCCGCGATCGTGCTGCTGATCCACGCCTGGTGGCTTCCGCGGAAAGGCATCAACGGTTGGACCGGCGAGCCCCGCGAGAGGTACTACGCCCTCCGCGGCTGGAAATGGCCGCCGGAGAGGCAATGAACTCAGTGGTGATAACCGGCGATTCCCGCGCTCTGGACGTTCGGAGGAGAATCAAGGCATGAGCACACAGGACGATGCCGCGATCGCGGAGGCACGCAAGACCGGCGTCGTCGTCGGGCTCGAGATCCGGCGCTGACGCCAGATCAGATCGAGAATCAGCGTCGGCCCGAGTCGCGCAAACGCACAGTGCAGAGGTGGTGATCGGGTGTGATCCATCAGGAGATCCGGGAGTGGGTCGCCGAGTTGATGCAACTCGACATTGCGACGGCTAGCCCCGGAGAGTTGGCCAGGCTCGACGCCATGACGGCGCTGGCCGAAGGGCAGTATGTGCAGCAGCTGTTGAACCTCCACGAATTCAGGCCGCTGGTGGGCTGAACCGGGTTGAGACGTGGTGCGCACTACGCCAGCGAACTACGGGCCCGCCCGCCGCAAAGCAGTCAGCCCTCCCCCATCCCGGCAGCTACCACCACACGTGGCGTGAAAGGCCAGAGCGGCCGGCGCGCCCTGATGATGCGCGAAAGTTCCCTACGCCCCACCTGGGCCCGTCGGCTCACCGGTCGATTGTGCTGACCGCGCACCACCGTAACGCCGAACAAGGCACACGTCATGTCGGCTGACCCGCGTCCTGCTGACGGCGTTGATGAAACCGCTCGCGCTGCTCATCGAGCAAGATCACACCACGACGCTGCACGCGGTGATGTTCCCGGGCAATCAGCAGTCGCACCGACGCGGTCCGCCGCTCCAACTCAGCCGCACGCCGGGCCGCGTTCCCATCGTTGAGCAGGTATGCCGCGGCACGGTCGCAGTCGATCAGAATCTGCTCGTAGGCGAGCCGTACCGGCTCCCGTTCGTCGAGCCGAGACACCGCCACGTCTTCGAACAGTTGCAGCGGAAGCCGCGCCAGTCGGTAGTTCACACGTAGAAGGGCCAAGGACAGGGAGCCGAGTGTCACACGCGGCATCGTAAGCTCGGCGAAAGCGTTTGCGGATAGGGTCTTAATACTGCAACGGCACTTATGGGAAGTGTCCGCGACGTCGGTAGTGGGAGGTGCGGGCCTGGTGTTGTCGGCGCCGTCGCCACTTCGACCAGGACCAGATGTGCTCGTCCGGGTGGGCGTGTCGCAGGATCAGTTGCACGAGCAGGCGGCGGATCTCGGGTAGCGTGTACGCGATCATGCCCTGATCTTCGATCCCGATTCCCCTTTTATCGCTTCGGTTTTCGTCCCGGCGAGCCAGGCGAGGGCGAGCATCGACAAGGTGATGTGGGCGTACCAGGCCCGGTAGGTGCGTACCTGGT
>NZ_JBLWIT010000042.1:0-80192 GCF_048381435.1 Rhodococcus mengyinensis
CTGCTCGTCGAGGAACAGCGGGTTCTTGTCCGCGTCGACGGTGATGTAGGGCAGGTTGATCGACGTGCTCTGCGAGGAGCTCAGTTCGATCTTGGCCTTCTCGGCAGCCTCACGGAGACGCTGCAGGGCCATCTTGTCCTTGGTCAGATCGATGCCGTTCTGAGCCTTGAACTTGTCGACGAGCCACGTGACGATGCGCTCGTCCCAGTCGTCACCACCGAGGTGGTTGTCGCCGGACGTGGCCCGGACTTCGACGACGCCGTCGCCGATTTCGAGCAGCGAGACGTCGAAGGTGCCGCCACCGAGGTCGAAGACCAGGATGGTCTGTTCCTTGTCACCCTTGTCCAGGCCGTAGGCCAGTGCGGCCGCGGTGGGCTCGTTGACGATGCGCAGGACGTTGAGGCCGGCGATCTGGCCGGCTTCCTTCGTGGCCTGACGCTGGGCGTCCTCGAAGTACGCGGGGACGGTGATCACGGCGTCCGTGATGTCCTCACCCAGGTACGCCTCGGCGTCGCGCTTCAGCTTCATGAGCGTGCGCGCGCTGATCTCCTGGGGCGTGTACTTCTTGCCGTCGATCTCCACGTTCCAGTCGGTGCCGATGTGGCGCTTGACGGAGCGGATGGTGCGGTCGACGTTGGTGACGGCCTGGTTCTTGGCGGGCTGGCCGACCAGCACCTCACCGTTCTTGGCGAAGGCGACGATCGACGGGGTGGTGCGTGAACCTTCGGCGTTGGCGACCACTACGGGCTCGCCGCCTTCCAGCACAGACACGACCGAGTTCGTTGTACCGAGGTCGATACCGACGGCACGAGCCATAGTGTTCCTCACTTTCGTTTTGCAGTCCTGTGGGCAGGTTTTTCATTACTGAACTGCGATGTTGGCGCTTAGTGAGCGCCCTCCGCTCAAGTTTGCACTCCGACACCGTCGGGAGTCAATTCGAACTTGAGTCTTGCACGCTCATGTTGTCGTAAGGCTCAACGGAGGGGTGCGGAGATTTGTTCCCGGATGCCCACATCTTTTTCGGCGCCGTGTTTCGAGGCCTTGCTTCGGGGCCGCCGACGCGGACCCGCGCGTCGGCACGCCACGGTACGGCAGGTCGATAGGATCGCAGCGTGACGACACCCGAACAGCCGCCACGCCGGCCCGAACCGCCGCGACCCGTACCGCCGCGTCCGGAGTTCGCGGTCACCCCGCTGCGCGCCACCCCCACCGATGCCACCCCGAAGGCCGTCGCGGTGTCGCTGTCCGCCTGGGTGGGATCGTTCGTCGTTCTCGCCGGAATCGCCGGCGCCATCGCGCTCGACCTCGGCGCGGTCCGCGACGCCCTCGAGGCGTCGGTCGCCGCCGACAATCCCGGCGATTCCGCGACGGACATCACCGACACGGTGAACCTGACGCTGATCGCCAGCGGCGCCATCGCCGTCGTCCTGATCCTCCTCGGACTGCTGGGCATACAACTCCTGCGCGCCCGGAAACCGGCGGGCCAGATCACCCTCGCGGTCGTCGGCGTCCTCAGCGTCGCCGGCGGAGTGGGCCTGTGGACCCTGCTGTCCGACGCCGGTGACGCGACCGCCGGTGTGCTGCAGTGGGCGCCGCTCGCCTACAGCGCCCTCGTCGCGGTGGGAGTGCTCGCCCTGTTCGCTCCCGGTGTGTCTCCGTGGCTGCGCCGGAACCGCTGACCGGACTCACACCTGGCACGGATCGGTACTGCCGTGGAACTCCGGGTCGGGGTCGTATTCGCGGTTGGACGTACCCGAATACTCGGGATCGGGGTCGTACTCGTCGTTGGTCGTCCCCGTGAAGTCGGGGTCCGGGTCGTACTCGTCGTTGGTCGTGCCCTCGTAGGAGGAGTTGCAGGCCGGGTGGGCGGCAGCGGTCTGGGTCACGGACGCGGCGCCGAACACGAGAGCCACGGCTGCCAGTGCGGTCATCGTCGTGCGGATCATGATGATTCCTTTCATCGGTGGGCTGATCATCGGTGGGCTGGGCGGACCCAGAAGAGAGAACCGAGCGGGGTCACCCGGGTGCGGGCTGGTGGGGCATCGCGGGTTCGCCCGCGCCGATCCGGCTCGACCCGGCGATATCGGTATGGCGCGTCACCGTGGGGGTACCCAAATCGGGGCCCGCAACACCCGGCGCGAGCGGCGGAATCGTCAGGGCTCGCCGGAATTCCATCTGCCCGCCGGTATCGCTCTCGGCGGCGGTCGAGGCGTACACGAACGTGCCGACTCCCACCGTGACGGCGACGAGGACGGGCGACACCATGCCCCCGAGAACGCGGGGCCATACGCGTCGGTGCGAAGACCGGGGTGCCGGCCCCGGAGAGTCGAAGTTCATACCGAGAATCCTTCGCGGCGCGCGCTTTCCACACATCCAGGAAGGCACCCAACTTGGACCCCGAGAAAAACCCTGAGAAGGCCTTCCTAATGAGGACCGTTTCTGACCTCAATCGCTTCTATTGTTCTTCTCATGACCACTTCGCAGAAGTCCCCGGCCACCGGTGAGCGCGCCGACCTCCTCCAGATCCTGCAGGAGCAGCGAGCCACCCTGTTGATCACCGTCCGCGACATCGACGACGCACAGGCACGGCAACGTTCGACCGTCAGCGACCTGACGCTCGGCGGACTGATCAAGCACGTGTCCCACACGGAAAAGCACTGGGTCGAAACCATTCTCGAGCCGGACGAGAACGCGGAGTTCGACATGGAGTGGGCGATGGAGAAGTACTACATGCGCGAAGACGAAACCCTCGAGGGACTGCTCGCCGAGTACGCCGAAGTGGCCCGCGCGACGGAGGCCGCCGTGGCCGGCCTCGACGACCTGGACGTGCTCGTCCCACTGCCCACCGCACCCTGGGCACCCGAGCGGCAGTGGTGGACGATCCGCCGCACCCTGCTCCACATCATCCGGGAGACCGGCCACCATTCCGGTCACGCCGACATCATCCGGGAATCCCTCGACGGCGGAAACACCACCATGCAGATGGGCGCCGACGCGGGCATGGAGTTCTGACCCGCCCGGCAGAACAGACGAAAACACCTCACCGGGTTCGGGTTCCTGTGAGGTGTTCTCTTCATGCGGCGTTCGAGTGTTGACTTACCTCCTGCGGTTCAACTTTTTCGCCGACTGGTGAAAACCATGGTGCCCCGCTGCGGGGGCACCGGCCACCTACCCCAGGGTGAATCCTGCCCACCTGGTGCCGCGGCTACGCCTCCGCGGTGACGGAGAGCACGACCACGTCGTCGGGGAAGGACGCGGGTGTCTGCAGTCCGGCGACCGCGAGGGCCCGGCCCGTCATCGAGACGCCGGGAACCTCGCTCCCCGCGGACAGCCCGTCGGCTCGACCACCCTGTGGGTGCACGTCGAACCACGCCGGGGGTTTCAGGCCCTCGTCCGGTGCACCGGCGAAGACGGGACGCACCCGATAGCGCCGGTCGGGGTCGAGCCCGGGCAGCGTGAACCTGCCGCGCGGTGACACCTCGGAGCGCCCGACGTACGCGAGGAAGAACAGCGCCTCCGCCCGGTCCTGCGCGACCGCGCCGTAGACGAGCAGGGTCGGGTCGATCTCGTCGGCGCGCACCATCGTTCCCGTGTGCAGGAGTTCCCGGTGCCGCTTGTACAGGTCGATCCATACCGCGAGCTGGACGTTCTCGTCGTCGGTGGCGGTCGCGAGATCCCACTCGATTCCGAGGTGACCGTAGAGCGCCGTCCCCGCCCGGAAGGACAGGCGGTGGTACCGGCCGGTCGTGTGGGAGATGCCGGACGCGATGTGCGAGCCCAGCAGCTCGGGGGGAAGCAGCTGCATCGTCCACCGGTTCATCTGCTGGCGCTCGAGCGGATCGATGCAGTCCGAGACCCAGACGCGGTCGGTGCGCTCGAGGATTCCGAGGTCCACCCGCGCTCCGCCCGACGAGCAGGATTCGATCTCCAGTCCTGGGAAGCGGCGCTTCAGTTCGTCCATCAACCGGTAGGTCGCGAGGGTCTGGTCGTGGACGCCGGCGCGGCCGTGCGGTGCGGTGCCCGCGTCGATCAGGTCGCGGTTGTGGTCCCACTTGATGTAGGCGATGTCGTACTCGCCGAGGATCGCGGACATGCGCTCCAGGATGTGGTCGTACGCCTCGGGGATCCCCAGATTGAGCACCTGCTGGTTCCGGGACGGCACGGGCGTGCGCCCGCCGGTCGCCATGACCCACTCCGGATGCGCCCGCGCGAGGTCGGAATCGAGGTTGATCATCTCCGGTTCGAACCACAGGCCGAACTCCATGCCGAGGGAACGCACGTGATCGACGAGCGGATGCAGACCGTTCGGCCACACCGTCTCGTCGACGTGCCAGTCCCCCAGGCCCGCCAGATCGTTGCGCCGGTACCTGAACCAGCCGTCGTCGAGCACATAGCGTTCGACGCCGAGCTTCGCCGCGCGATCCGCCAGGTCCGTCAACCGGGCCAGGTCGTGGTCGAAATAGACCGCCTCCCACACGTTGATCGTCACCGGGCGCACGCGCCGCGGGTGCGTGGGCCGCGACCGGAGATAGTCGTGGAAGCGATGTGCCTGGGCGTCGAGGCCGTCGCCGTAGGCGCCGTAGACCCAGGGCGTTGCGTAACTCTCGCCGTCCGCGAGCCGTACCTCGCCCGGCAGGAGCAGTTCCCCGCCGCCGACCACCTGGAAACCGGTGAAGAGACGTTCGGCGTAGTGGCGGTGGTTGCCGCTGAACGCGACGTGGGTGCCCCACACTTCGCCGCGACCGAACCCGAATCCGGGCACGCCGACGGAGAGCACGGTCGCGGCGTCCGGGCCGGTGCGTCCCTTCCGTCCTTCGCGTTCGTGGATGCCGACGGTGAGTTCACGGCGCTGCGGGGTCCGTTCCTTCCCCCACCGGCCCGCGAAGTCGAGGATCTCGCGGGCCTGCGGCGGGACCGGGAAGGCGAGCTGGAGGTCGTCGAGAACGTAGAAGGAGTCGCCCGCGTTCGTGACCTCGGCGCGCGCCCGGAGCAGGCCGCTCGGTAGCAGCTCGATGTCGAGGACCAGACCGAGATCGGCGACCGTGTCGTGCGCGGCGACCCGCACCGCGCCGGCACCGACCGCGACGAGTCCCGACCGGTGCTCGGCTGCGTCGACCGTGAGCGCGGTGGTCGTGAACAGCGGCGACCAGTCGGCGCCGTCCCGGTGCCCCGCGATCCCGGGCTTCCCCACCCACCCGGTGTGGTGTTCGGGGAGTATCGACAGCCGCACCGGGAGATCGACCACGTTGCCCGCCGGGGGCTCGATATTCGCCTGCGCCAGGGCTTCGACGTCGGCGAGGTCGAGGTCGCCGAGCGCCGCACCCCAGTGCACGATCGCCGGCAACCGGCCCCCGGTGAGATCGAGAACGACGGACACGCCACCGGCGGTGAGGTGGACGTACGCGTGCGGTGAAGTCGCAGTCACTTGTTGGCTCCCATTGTCAGTCCGGAAACGAAATGCCGCTGCAGCGCGACGAATACGAGCACCGTCGGCAGTGCGACGAGCACCGATCCGGCGGCGAGCAGGTTGGTGTCGGTGAAGAAGCTGCCCTGCAGATTCTGCAGTGCGGTGGTGACCGGCAGCTTGTCGCCGCTGACCATCAGCGCCAGTGCCCAAAAGAAGTCGTTGTAAATCCAGGTGATCATGAGCGTCGCGAGCGCGGCCAGCGCCGGACGGCACAGCGGGAGGACCACCTGCCAGTACTGACGGAACAGCCCGGCGCCGTCCACCGTCGCCGCCTCGAGCAGTTCCGGCGGGACCGTCTTCATGTAGTTGCTGAGCACGAACACGCAGAAACCGGTCTGGAACGCGACGTGCACCAGGATCAGTCCCCAGTAGCTGTCGTAGAGCGAGCCCGACGAACTCATCCAGTACGGCAGCGGAATCGCGTTGTACAGACGGAACAACGGGGTCAGCAGTGTCTGCTGCGGCAGCAGATTGCCCGCGATGAACACCGCCAGCATGATCACGTTGAACTTCCACGGGAACCGGGCGAGCACGAACGCCGCCATCGACCCGATGAACAGGATCAGCAGCACCGCCGGGATGGTGATGAGCATCGAGTTGAGGAAGTAGTGCGGGATTCCGCCGACCTCCCACGACTCGGTGTAATTGCTGAGCGTGAAACCGCCGACCGAGAGGTAGCCGTGGCTGAGGACGTAGTCGTAGTCGCGGAACGAGTTGTAGAGCGCCCACAGCAGCGGGAAGATCCACAGCAATGCCAGGGCGGTGAGAAGGAGGTAGATCGCGGCGTGCGCGGTACTCAGCCGGCGCCGGTTGGCCACCGCGGCCTTGTTGCGGGGCCCGGTCCGGTCGACGGGCGCACTGTGGTCGGCGAGGGGTGTCGTCATGGTCATCAGTCGTCGCTCCGCATCACGATCCAGAGATAGAGGGCAATGAATACCAGCGAGATCACGAGCATGATCGTCGCCAGGGCAGACCCGAATCCGACCCGGCCCGCTTCGCCCACGACGTTGGCGGTGACGAGGGCGGAGATGAGTTCGAGTCCGTTGCGGCCCTTGTTGATCACCCACACGAGGTCGAAGGCGCGCAGGGCCTCGATGACGGTGATGACGATGATCAGCAGGTTGGTGGGCTTCATCAGGGGGAACACGATCCGGAAGAACGTGCGGATCGGACCCGCACCGTCCATGAGGGCCGCTTCGCGCACCGACGGGTCGATGGCCTTGAGACCGGCCAAGTACAGCAACATGATGTAGCCGGTGTGCCGCCAGCTGGCGGCGACCATGACGGCCCAGATGTTGACGTCGGGGTTGCCTAGCCAGTCGACGTCCGTGCCGAGGATGGTGTTGAGCACGCCGCCGTCGGTGGCGTAGATCAGCTGCCACACGAACCCAACCAGTGCCATCGACAACACCACGGGGATGTAGAAGATGCTCTGGTACAGCCGGCTTCCCTTCAGACCCCGGTCGAGGAGGACCGCGAGGAAGATGCCGAGGATCGTCGGGAAGACGAACAGGAACGCCAGCCAGAGGACGTTGTTGTGGAGGGCCTGCTGGAACGGGGGGTACGCCTGGACGGCGTCGACGTAGTTCTGCGGGCCGATCCACTCGATGGTGGACGTGCCGCCGATGCCGTCCCAGCGTGCGAACGACAGGATCACCGTGAACACGGTGGGAATCCACACCATCCCGATCACGATCGCGGCGGGCAGCCCGAGCATGACGGCGATGGTCCACCGGTCACCCCGGCTGCGCCGGATCTTCGGTGCCCGAATCCTGGGTTCGGTTCCGGTCTGGGGAGGAACTGTGCTGGTCATGAATTCACCTGACCTGTCGGGACCGTGATGGTGGTCGTTGTCTTCTCGTGTGCTCTCATTGCCCGAACACCGCCGCCTTCTGACGCTCGATGCTGCGGACCAGGCCGTCGACGTCGTTCGGGTTGCCCAGGAACTGCTGCATCGCCGGGATCATGACGACGGACGCGAAGTCGGGGCGGGTGTCCCGGTCGAGGAACTGGGTGATGGACCCCGCACCCTGGACGAGGGCGGCCGACTTCTGCACGAGCGGAGAGAAACTCGACAGATCGGCGTCGCGGTGCGCGGGTATCGCCTGGGGGTCCTGCTTCGCATACGCGACTGCGGCGTCGGCGCTGGTGAGGAAGGAAAGGAACTGCTGCGCGCCACCGAGGTTCCGCGGGTCCTTGCGCATCATGAATCCGTCCATCGGCGCCTCGACCGCCGAAGTGCCGACGGCGGAGTCGAGTTCGGGGAACGCGAAGAAGTCCAGATCCTCCCGGTCGGGTCCCGCGGGGAAGCTCTGCGCGACGAACATGCCGGCCACCAGCATGCCGACTTCCTTGTTCAGGAGTGCCTGCTGCGCCTCGGACATCTTGCGGCCCAGCGGTTGCGGCTGGTGGAACGGGAGAATCTCGCGCCAGGTGTCGAACACCGACCGGACGCGGTTGTCGGTCCAGCTCACCTCGCCCGCGAGGAGGGAGCGGTGGAAGTCGACGCCGTTGAGGCGCAGGTCGAGATAGTCGAACGTGCCGAACGGGGGCCAGCCGTCGCGGACGCCGAACCCAATCGGGGTGAGTCCGTCGGCCTGCATGCGCTTGGACAGGGCCACCCATTCGTCGAACGTCTTCGGCGGCGCGTAGCCGCGCTGCTGCCAGAGGCTGGGGCGGTAGAACACCGCCCACGGGTAGTAGAAGAACGGGATCAGATACTGCTGGCCGTCGGTTCCGGTGGACGCCTCACGGAAACTGTCACTGAAGCCGCTGCCGTGCGCTTGCCACACCGAGCTGACGTCGTCGACGAGACCCTTGTCGGCGAAGTACTTCATGCGGTACCCCGACATCCAGGTGAAGACGTCATCCGGGGTGCCCTGCAAGTAGTTGTTGACGTTCTCCTGGAACGAGGTGGAGTCGACGGAGTTGATCCGCACGGCGGCGCCGGTCTGCTGCTGGAACATCCCGACGACGTCCTGGACGCCGAGTTTGGCGTTCTTGTCCGACAGCCGCGATCCGAGGGTGATCACGTGGGGGTCGACACCGCTCGTGCACCCGGACAGCAGGCCCGCGGTCGACAGGGCGCCCGCGGCGCCGAGCGCGGCCTTGAGAAAGGTGCGCCGGGAGGGTTGCCACGGGTGCGGCAGCTCGTTTCGGTTCATGGTGCCCTTTTCGGTTGAGTACCGGGTGGGGGCGGAGTCGCTCACCACCTGATCGAAATCGAACAACTTCGATCACATTTCGGTGCTGTCGCCTCACGCCCTTACGTGATGCAGGTTACAAAATCACGCCGCACTGCGCGTTGTCAACCAGTCGCATGCGCATTCACCTGCACAAGTGCAGAAATGTTCATTAGTGTTGACTTTTGAACAGCGATCCGACAGATTGTGAGCATGCACACAGCGAGCGATTCCGGCGGGCGGCACCTGCGGTGGCCGACCCGGGGCATTTCCTTCGGCGGTGACTACAACCCCGAGCAGTGGCCGGAAGAGATCTGGCAGCGCGACGTCGAACTCATGCGCGAGGCGTGTGTCGACTTCGCGACCGTCGGCGTCTTCTCCTGGGCGCGGCTCCAGCCCACCCCCGACACGTGGGACTTCGGCTGGCTCGATCGCGTCCTCGACCTCCTGCACGACGGCGGCGTCCGCGTCGACCTGGCCACCGCGACCGCGTCCCCACCGCCCTGGCTCACGGCCGCGCATCCCGAGGTCCGGCCCGTGGACGAGCGTGGCTACCGGTACGAGATCGGCAGCAGGCAGACATGGAGCCCGAGTTCCCCGATCTACCGCGACCACTCCCTCGTCCTCGTCGAGAAGATGGCGACCCGATACGGCGGCCACCCCGCACTCGCGCTCTGGCATGTGTCGAACGAACTCGGCTGCCACAACTCACGCTGCTACTCCCCCGACAGTGCGCGGGCGTTCCGGCGGTGGCTGCAGCGTCGCTACGGCGACCTGACCGAACTCAACCGGGCGTGGGGCACGACGTTCTGGAGCCAGCACTACAGCGACTGGAACGAAGTGGTGCCGCCCGCCGCGAGCACGACGTTCGGCAATCCCACGCATCTGCTGGACTGGCGCCGGTTCTGCTCGGACGCCCTCCTCGACCAGTACCTCGCCGAGCGGGAGGTGTTGCGGCGCATCACCCCCGACATCCCGGTCACCACCAACTTCATGGTGGGCATGGGCTCACCGCAGTCGCTCGCCGGCGACATGAACTACACGCAGTGGGCGCCCGAACAGGACCTGGTGTCCACCGACCACTACCTGGTGGGGCCCGCGACGGGCGACGGCGCCGCCCACCACCGGCTGTCGTTCTCGGCCGACCTGACCCGCGGCATCGCCGGCTCACGGCCGTGGTTGCTGATGGAACATTCGACGAGCGCCGTCAACTGGCAGCCGGTCAACCGGGCGAAGGCACCCGGGGAGATGCTGCGCAACTCCCTCGCCCACGTCGCCCGCGGAGCGGACGGCATCGCCTTCTTCCAGTTCCGCGCGTCCGACGCGGGTGCGGAGAAATTCCATTCGGCCCTGGTTCCGCACGCGGGCACCGACTCCGCGCGATGGCGGGAAGTCGTCCAGCTCGGCGCCGTGCTGCGCCGCCTCGAACCGGTGGCAGGCAGTCGCGTCGAGGCGCCGGTGGGTGTGCTGTTCGACTGGGAGTCGCAGTGGGCGTGCGAGCAGGACGGGCACCCGTCCCGGTTGATGCAGCCCATGGCGATCGCCGAACGCGCCCACCACGCCTTCTCCGGCGTCACGTGTGACGTGATCCCCGCGGACGCCGACCTGAGCCGGTACGCCGTGGTGGTCGTTCCGGCCGTGTACCTGTGCAGCGACGAGGACGCCGCGCGCATCGAGGCCGCGACCCGCGCCGGCGCCCAGGTGCTGGTCACCGCATTCTCCGGGATCGCGGACCGCGACGATCACATCCGGCTCGGCGGCTACCCCGGGGCGTTCCGCGACCTGCTGGGTGTCCGCACCGAGGAGTTCTTCCCGCTCGGCGCCGACGAGACCGTCGCCCTCGACGACGGCACCGCGGCCCGCATCTGGACCGAGTACCTGACGGTGTCCGAGGACGTGGACGTTCTCGCCCGCCACACCGAGGGGCATCTGCAGGGCGTGCCCGCCCTCACCCGCAGGCCGGTCGGCGACGGCGCGGCCTGGTACCTCGCCACCGTCCCCGACACGCAGGGCTGGGCGAGGATCGCCGAGACGATCTGCGCCGCAGCAGGTCTCGATCTCCACGCGGGACAGAACTCCGCCGTCGAGATCGTACGCAGGCGGGGCGAGAACGGGTCGTGGCTGTTCGTCCTCAACCACACGCCCGAGAAGGTGACCGTCGAGGTGTCCGGCACCGACCTCGTCACCGAACGAGTGGTCGACGGACCGCTCACGCTGGCACCCGGCAGCTGTGCTGTGATTCGCGAAGACAGCGCCGACACCGGCGCCCGGACCCGAAAGGCGGACGCATGATGCTCGCTCGTCAGCGCCAGCAGGTGATCCTCGACGAGGTCACCTCCCGCGGTGCGGTGAAGGTCGTCGACCTCGGCGCGACGCTCGGGGTCTCCGACATGACCATCCGGCGCGACATCAACGAACTCGTCGAGCAGGGACTCGTCGAGCGGGTGCACGGCGGGGTCACGCTGCCGCGGTCGGCAAGTGTGCACGAACCGGGGTTCTCGGCGAAGTCCGAACTCGACCGGGAGGCCAAGCGGGCCATCGCCCGCGCCGCCGCCCGGCTGGTGCGGCCAGGCACGTCGGTGGGCATCTCCGGCGGCACCACCACGCACGCCCTCGCCCGCGAACTCCTCGACGTCCCCGACATCACCGTCGTCACCAATTCGCTGCCCGTCGCCGACGCCTTCCACGAGGGCGGCCGCGACGACCAGACCATCCTCCTCACCGGTGGTCAGCGCACCCCGTCGTTCGCGCTGGTCGGGCCGCTCACGGTCGCCGCCCTGCGCGGGATCCACGTGGACATGCTGTTCCTGGGTACGCACGGCATGGGGATCGACTCCGGACTCACCTGCCCCAATTTGATGGAAGCACAGACCAATCAGGCGCTCGTCGCGTCGTCGCGGCGGGTCGTGGTGCTCGCCGACCACACGAAGTGGGGGGTGACCGCGCTGGCGAACACGATCCCACTGTCCGACGTCGACATCCTCATCACCGACGCCGGGCTCGAGCGCACCGCCCAGGAAGCTCTCGCCGACCACGTCGGCGACCTCGTGGTGACACGGGAGAACCGGGAAGGACCCACCGATGACCGTGCGTGACGAACAGGATGCGCCGGAGACCGGGACGCGGCTCCGGATGCGCAAGACCCGGACGACCCTCGCGGACGGCCGCGAACTGATCTACTTCGACGACTCCGAGCCGTACGTGTCGGGCGGAGCCACCCGCGAGCTGGTGGATTCACGTCCGCTGCCGCCGGCGGTGTCGCAGTCGCAGATGCGGTTCGACGTGCTCACCGGGGAATGGGTGGTCATCGCTGCCCAGCGGATGGACCGCACGTTCCTGCCGCCGCCGGACGCGTCGCCGCTCGCCCCGAGCGTGCCGGGCAAGGCACCTACGGAGATTCCGGCCGACGACTACGACGTGGTGGTGTTCGAGAACCGTTTCCCGTCGCTGGCGACGGCCGCCGCCGAGCAGGACCTTCCGGACTGCGTCGACGGAGAAGCGTTGTGGCCGTTGGCACCGGGAGCGGGCAGGTGCGAGGTCGTGTGCTTCACCAGCAACCCCGATGCCGCCTTCGCCACCCTGAGCGTCGACCGGGTCCGCACCGTCGTCGACGTCTGGGCCGACCGCACCGCCGAACTGTCGACGCTGCCGGGGGTCCGGCAGGTGTTCTGCTTCGAGAACCGGGGCAAGGAAATCGGCGTCACCCTGACCCATCCGCACGGGCAGATCTACGCCTACCCGTACCTGCCGCCCCGCACGGACGCACTGATCCGGCGCTCCCGCGAGCACTTCGAGAGCACCGGGCGGCTGCTGCTCGCCGACGTCCTCGACGCCGAAACACGATCCGGCAGGCGCGTGGTCCTGGCCGCCGAGCACTGGACCGCGTACGTTCCCGCCGCCTCGCGCTGGCCGCTGGAGGTGCATCTCGCACCGCACCGCGACGTCCGTGACCTCACCGAACTGTCCGAAGACGAGCGGGACGAACTCGCCCACGTCTATCTCGAACTGCTGCGGCGGGTCGACCGGTTCTTCGAGGGTGTCGACGCCGTGCCCTACATCGCCGCGTGGCACCAGGCGCCCGTCGGCGAGGACCGTCCGCTCGGACGCCTGCACCTGCAACTGTTCTCGATGATGCGGTCGCCGGGCCGGATGAAGTACCTGGCGGGATCCGAGTCCGGGATGGGGGCGTGGGTCAACGACACCACCCCCGAGCGCATCGCCGACCGGCTGCGGGAGGTGGCGTCGTGAATGGTGCGCAGTGGGTCACCCCCGTCGACGCCGCCTCGGTCGCCGGCCCCGCGGAGGCGCTGTTCCGCAGCACGTTCGGCGGCGCCGCGGACGGCGTCTGGACGGCACCCGGCCGAGTCAACCTCATCGGTGAGCACGTCGACTACGCCGGCGGACTGGTCCTGCCGTTCGCGCTCCCCTACGTGACGGTCGTCGCCGTCCGTGTGCGGGGCGACGGGATCCTGCACGCCGTGTCCACGCACACCGGCGAGTCCTGGCGCGGTCCGCTCGACGACGTCGCCCCGGGCCACCCGGCCGGCTGGGCCGCGTACGTCGCCGGGGTGGTGTGGGCGCTACACCGGTCCGGACACCTCACGGCGGGAACCGGTTTCGACGTCGCAGTGCATTCGACGGTCCCCGTCGGCTCCGGGCTGTCGAGTTCGGCAGCGCTCGAGTGCGCCTTCGCTCTCGCCGCCGCCGACCTCGCCGGACTGCCCACGGACGACGCCGGCCGCCGCCCGCTGATCACCGCGTCCATCCGCGCGGAGAACGAGATCGCCGGCGCGTCCACCGGCGGCATGGACCAGTCGGTCGCGATGCTCGCCCGCCCCGGCCACGCTCTGCTCCTCGACTGCCGGGACGGCGCCACCCGCCACGTTTCGCTCGACTTCGACTCCGCCGACGCCCGGCTGGTGGTCATCGACACCAACGCGCCGCACCGGCTGGTCGACGGCAAGTACGGCAACCGGCGCGCCGCCATCGAGAAGGCCTGCGTCGACCTCGGCGTCGCCACCCTGCGCGACGTCGCCGACCCCGACGCCGCCGTCGCGGGACTGAGTTCCCCGGCAGCGCAGCGGGTCCGGCACGTGCTCGGCGAGATCCGCCGCGTCCGGGAAGTCGCCGACCTGCTCGACCGCGGCCGGATCGCCGACATCGGCGACGCCCTGAACCGCTCGCACGCCTCGTTGCGCGACGACTACGAGGTCAGCTCCGTCGAGCTCGACTCCGCCGTCGACGCCGCCCTCGAGGCCGGCGCCTGGGGTGCGCGGATGACCGGCGGCGGCTTCGGCGGCTCCGCGATCGCCCTCGTACCCGCCGACCGGGTCGACGCCGTCGTCGAGAACGTCGCCCGACGCGCCGAGACCGCCGGCCTGCCGGTCCCCCAGTTCCTGCACGCCGAGCCGTCGGGCTCGGCACACCGACTCTGAGATCCCCTTCCACGACCAGGAGAACACCATGGCACGAGTCACGTACGACGCAGCCACCAAGATGTACCCCGGTTCCGATGTGCCGGCCGTCGATTCGCTGAACCTCGACATCGAGGACGGCGAATTCCTCGTCCTCGTCGGCCCCTCCGGGTGCGGCAAATCGACGTCGCTGCGGATGCTGGCCGGTCTCGAGGACGTCGACTACGGTGCCATCCGCATCGGCGAACGCGACGTCACCGCCCTCGCACCGAAGGAACGGGACATCGCGATGGTGTTCCAGAACTACGCGCTGTACCCCCACATGACGGTGGCGAAGAACATGGGCTTCGCCCTCGAGATCGCCGGCATGGACAAGAGTGAGATCGGCCGCCGCGTCGAGGAGGCCGCGAAGATTCTCGATCTCGGCGACTACCTGAACCGCAAGCCGAAGGCACTCTCCGGTGGGCAGCGTCAGCGTGTCGCGATGGGCCGGGCGATCGTCCGCGACCCGCAGGTGTTCCTCATGGACGAGCCGCTGTCGAACCTCGACGCGAAACTCCGGGTGCAGACCCGCACCCAAATCTCACTGCTGCAGCGCCGGCTGGGCACCACCACCGTGTACGTCACCCACGACCAGGTGGAGGCCATGACCATGGGCGACCGCGTGGCCGTCATGAAAGCGGGCATCCTGCAGCAGTGCGCGAGCCCGAAGACGCTGTACGAGAAGCCGGTCAACAGCTTCGTCGCCGGGTTCATCGGGTCACCGGCCATGAACCTGTTCGAGGTCGACGTCGTGAACGGCGACGCCCGGATCGGTTCACTGTCGACGCCGATCGAGCGGTCGGTGGTGGGCGCCCTGGACACCGGCCGGGTGGTCGTCGGTGTCCGCCCCGAGGCGTGGACCGTGTCCGACCGGGGCACCACGGTGAAGGTCGACGTGGTGGAGGAACTCGGCGCGGACGCCTACATCTACGGACGCATCGTCCGCGACGGCGAACTCGGCGGACACGACATCGTCGCGCGCGTCAGCGACTCCGCATCCCCGGCCAAGGGCGAGGTGATCCGGCTGGCACCGGACCCGGCCCGCCTGCACTACTTCTCCCCGACGACGGGGGCGCGACTCGGCGACTGAGCGAACCGACCCCCCACCGCCGAACCGAAGGAGCAACAAGTGAAACTTCTCGTCACCGGCGGCGCCGGTTACGTCGGCAGCGTCTGCGCCCAGCGGCTGCTCGAGTGCGGCCACACGGTCGTGGTCGTGGACGACCTGTCGACCGGCAACGCCGACGCGGTGCCGGCAGGAGCGGAGTTCGTCGAGGAGGACGTCGCGAGTGCGGCCGAGCGGGTTCTCGGCAGCGGGGACTTCGACGGCGTGTTGCATTTCGCCGCCCGCTCCCTCGTCGGGGAGTCGGTGGTGACGCCGGAGACGTACTGGAACGCCAACGTCGTCAAGACCCTGACCCTGCTGGAGGCCATGCGCTCGTCCGGTACCGGCCGGCTGGTGTTCTCCTCCACCGCAGCGACGTACGGATCACCGGACTCCGTGCCGATCACCGAGGACGCACCGACCCGGCCGACCAACCCGTACGGTGCCACCAAACTGGCGATCGACCACGCGATCACGTCGTACGCGGTCGCGCACGGTCTGGCCGCGTGCAGTCTGCGCTACTTCAACGTCGCCGGCGCGTACGCCGGGCTCGGCGAGAACCGTCTCGTGGAAACACACCTGATCCCGCTGGTGCTGCAGGTCGCCGCCGGGCACCGGGACGAGATCTCGGTGTTCGGCACCGACTGGCCCACCTCGGACGGCACTGCCGTCCGCGACTACATCCACATCCACGACCTGGCGGAGGCGCATATCCTCGCGCTCGAGTCGGCCCGACCCGCAACGCACCGCGTCTACAACCTCGGCACCGGCACCGGGTTCAGTGTGCGGGAGGTGATCTCGTCCTGCGAACGCGTGACGGGCCGAACCATCGCCACCCGGGACGCCCCGCGGCGCGCCGGTGATCCGGCGGTCCTCGTCGCGTCCGGCGCACGTGTGCAGGCCGAACTGGGCTGGCGACCGAGACACACGGACCTCGATGCGATCGTGGCCGATGCGTGGACGTATCTGCAGTCGCTGGGCGCGCGGGAACGCTACCGTGGTGCAGTGCGGTCGTGAGCAGGCGTGCGGCACCCCGTGGACCGCGAGAAGGAGGCTGGTGTGGACGTCACCGATTCCACGAGGCAGGGTCGGATCGTGGAGGTCCTCGTCGAGGCCTTCGCCGATCTGATGGAGGCGGACCCGAGTGCGTTTCGCACGAAGTTCCGGAAGATGGCCGCCGATCCGTTCGCCTTCTACCGGGGCAGCGCCTGCCTGTTCTACGACGATCTGCGTGACTTCGACGATCCGTGGGCCGACGAGCGCACCGGCCGAGTGTGGATCCACGGCGATCTGCACCTGGAGAACTTCGGCACGTACATGAACTCGGAAGGCACCCTCGTCTTCGACGTCAACGATTTCGACGAGGCGTACGTGGGGCACTTCAGCTGGGATCTTCGTCGCTTCGTCGCGAGCCTGGCCCTGATGGGCTGGCAGAAGGCCCTCCCCGAGAAGGACGTCCGCGAACTGGCCGAAACGTATCTGCGCAGCTACGTCGACCATGTCCTGCACTATGCGCGGCAGGAGGCGGACGAGGACTTCGCGCTGGGCCTGGACAATTCTCGCGGCGCCATTCACGACCTCCTCCTTCGTGCGCGCCTCGCCACCCGGGTGAGCCTGCTCGAGTCCGTCACGGTGCTCGAGGACTACGATCGGCACTTCCGGCGCGGCCGCGGCGTCCGCGAAGTGGACGAGCAGGAACGCACCACCGTGAGCGAGGCGGTCGAGACGTACGTCGAGAGAATTCCGCGCAGCAAGCGGTCGGCACGGCCGGTGTTCTACCGGATCAAGGACGTGGTCGGGCGGAAGGGCTTCGGGATCGGCAGCGCCGGTCTTCCTGCGTACAACGTACTCATCGAAGGGGCGACGCAGGCGCTCGAGAACGACATCGTGCTGTCGCTCAAGCAGGGCAACGTCGCCGCCCCGAGCCGCATCGTCGACGAAACCGCCGTCCGCGGCTACTTCGAGCACGAAGGTCACCGCACCGCGGTGAGTCAGCGGGCCCTGCAGGTACACACCGATCCGCTGCTCGGCTACACGGAGATCGGCGACACCGGTTTCGTGGTCGCCGAACTCTCCCCGTACGAACTGGACCTCGACTGGTCGGACCTCACCGAACCGGAAGACATCGCGCCGGTGCTCGAGGACCTCGGCCGGGCGACGGCGAAGGTGCATTGCGTCTCCGACGAGGACAGCGATCAGACCCTTGTCACGTTCCAGACCGAGAACGCCATCCAGAACGTCGTCGACGGCAGGCTGGACGAGTTCGTCGGCGAGATCGTCGACTTCGGCATCGCGTACGCCGAGGTGAGCCGCAGGGACCACCAGCTGTTCGTGAACGCGTTCCGGGAAGGGGAGATCGCGGGCGTCTCCGCGACCTAGCCGAACTACAGTCGGACGGTGTTCAGTTCCTCCAGAACACCTTCCGCGCTGCGGGCGGCGACGGTGCAGGCCCGCGCGGTGAACTGGTCGAGCAACGGGTGGCGTGCCCGTTCGCGCCACTTCCGCACCGCGGCAAGTGCCCGCATCCGCTGCAACTCCACGGAGTCGTCGCCGTCGGTGCCCAGTCGTTCGGCGATCTGGATCCCGAATCCGCCGATCAGGCGTTGCAACTCGGCCACGTCGTCGGCGGGCAACCCCACCTCGGTGGACCGCAGCCGCCCGAGCAGCCGCAGTTCCTGGAAACCGTGCACATCGGAGAGCAGCCGTTCGGCCGACATCAGGATCTCGCCCGCACACGGCACCGGATGCGCCGTGAGCACCCGCTTGAGTGCCACGAGCGCCGAATGGGTCTTCAACTGGTCGGCCCGCTGCCCGAACTGGATGTCGATCACCTGACGCAATTCGTCGAGGCCGCTGCGTTCCACCAGTTCGGCGGCCAGCGTGGGCGAGTCCTTGGTGCCCAACCGGATCAAAGTGACGGCCATCCGGATCCCGAAGAGACCGAAGCGGTCTGCCAGCTGAGCGCGCATTTTGGCGTCCACGGGAAGCGGACTGTCCTCACGCGCGAACCGGTCGGCCGACAGCATCGCCAGGTTCAGGTCGTCCACCGGGACCTCGGCCAGATGCTGGAACGCGGTGAACTCGGCCTGACGCATCGTGCGGGCACCGAGCGCCAGCAGACCCGCGACGGGGACCACGGCCTGGCACAGCCCGGTGCGCTCGAGTTCGCCCGCGAACCGGGACGCCACTTCCTTCGCGGACATCATGGCGTCCAGGCGTCCCGCCCCCACCTCGTCGGCCCGCGACACGACACCGACCACACCGAGCGGTCCCGATTCGTCGCCCACGTGGTCGCCGATCTGACCCAGGAACTGGACGTCGGTCGCGTTGAGCGTGCGCAGCAGGTAGACCACGGCGTCGGCGCCGGACGCCTCGTTGTCGGGGGTGAGCATCTCGAGGGTGCGGGCCGAGACGTCCCGCGACAGCGAGGACGTACCCGGGGTGTCGATGATCGTCGTGTGAGCCAGGGCGGACGACGGCCACTCCACGTCGAGACGGTCCACCTGGTCGGCGGTGAGGTGGCCGAGGTCGAACGTGAGATGTCCGTCCCGGCGCAGCACCGGGACGTTGGCGGAACGCTGAGCGCCGCTACCGTTGTCCGGCTGGTACCACGCCGTCACGGTGGGCGTCGACCCGCTGCGGTACCAGGTGACGACGCGGGTGCACTCGGTCGCGTCGGTGGGCGCGATGTCCTGTCCCACCAGGGAATTGAGCAGAGTGGACTTGCCTGCCTTCAGCGAACCGGCCAGAGCCACCCGCAGCGGTTGTTCCAGTCGCCGGGCGCATTCGGTCAGCTGATCCCGGATCTCGGGTCTGCCCGCGTACAGCTGCCGGGCGGACGCGATGAGTGCCCGGGCTTCGTGAAGCGGAGCGGCCGTCATGCCGTGACCGCTCCCGCGTCGCCTGCGACGAGTTGCGCGGCTTGCTGTTTCAATTCGGATGCGACGTGCAGATCCTTCTCGAGCTGCGCGATCCGGCGGGTCCGTTCGGTGGACTCGAGATTCGCCGCCTCCTGTGCGCCTCGCAGCGAGTCGTTGATCGACCGCAACGCCTGCTCGGCGATCGCGCTGAAATGATCGCGCAGCAAGCGCTGGATCGACCGGAGCCGATCCTTCGACTCCTTGCCCACCTGGAAGCTGGCGTCGTCGGCGAACCGGCGGATAGCGGCCTTCGCCTCCGCCCGCCGCTTCAGGATCCGGCTCTCCTTGTCTTCCCGGTACGCCTTCGTGCCGAGGAGGACTCCGGCGCCGATCGAGATCGGATTGACCAGGGCCATCCCCATCATGGTGGTGATCAGACCGAACATGAGGACGCCGCCGTACGACCCGCGCATCCCGACGAGAACCTTCTGCGTGATGCCGATGCGTCCGGCCTCGAGGTCCGCGAGCGAGGCCACCGGTTCGAGGACACCGTCGACGTTCGCGACGTCCAGGTGCGGCAGTTCGACGGCACCCGTCTCGGCGAAGTGCTGCGCCACCACCTCGGCCAGCCACAGCGCACGGTCGTGGGCCCACACGAAGTTGTCGCCGATCGCGGTGGCGAATTCCTGCTCGAGCCACTGACCGAGCGCGTCCCAGTCCTTGCCGGGGTCGCCCTCGTCGACGGTCTCCTCGGCTTCCCGGGTGACGCGGCGCAACCGGTCCCGGAGGTCGTGATCGATGTCCGCGGCCAGGTCGGCGATACCGTCGCCCAGCGTCTGCTGCCACAGCGACGTCTTCTTGTGCAGCTCCTCGGCGGCGGCCTTCGCCTTCTGCAGTTCGGCGACCGCGGCCACGCCCTTCGCCGGATCACGCAGGGCGGCAAGCTCACTGCCGATCCCCAGGGTGAGATGCTCGGCCGCGGAGGACACGTCCAGCGACACGGCCCGCCGCGTGTTCGCCTCCGCCCGCGCCACCACCCGCTCGCGCAGGAACGCGTACAGGTCGACGAAACCGGATTCGGTGTTGAGTTCCTCGTCCTGCAGTCGCAGCGCGTGCGAACGCAGCACCGAGGAGATCGGGATCAGGGGAACGTCGAGACCGGCCCGCGCGAGGTGCCCGCGGTCGGCTTCGACGATCTCGCGCCAGTGCGGGTACAGGTCGGTCTTGCTGATCAGGCACGCCACCGACGGGCACAGGCTCGTGACCTGGCGGATGAAGCCGAGCTCCGGTTCGGTGAATTCCTGGCTGGCGTCGGACAGAACGAACACGGCGTCCGACGCCGGGATCAGCCCGAGTGTGCTCGCGGCGTGCGGGTTGCCGGCACCGCCCACGCCGGGCGTGTCGACCAGGACCAGACCGTCGGCGAGCAGCGGGCTCGGGACGTTGACCTCCACCCGCAGCACCTCCCGGCCCCCGGCGCGGGGCGAGGCCGGCGTGATGCCGTTCAGCTCGTCGAGCGGAAGAGGAACCCGGATCGGGTCGGCACCCGGATCGGCGAGGAGCAGTTCCGCCGACGCGGTCTCGGCGTTCTGGACGACGGTGGGGATCGCGGTGGTCTCGTCGTCGCCCACCGAGCACACGGTGAGGTTGAGGAGGGAGTTCACGAACTGGCTCTTGCCCTGCTTGAGCGGTCCGACCACCACGATCCGCATCCGCGGGTCCTGCACCCGGGTCCGGGCCGAGTCGAGGCGCTGCGCCAGATCGCCGCGACCGAACCTCTTCGCCACGTCCAGGGCCTGCTCGAGCAACGCCGTCATCGACTGGGACCCGGCTGGACTCTTCTCGGCGGCTGCACTGTCCATGAGCTTCGTTGACCCGCAATTCTTCCGACCTCTGTGCGGACACCACGTTCAGTGCACCGACACCCGACTGTGTGAAACAGCCCCGCACGCATAACGCGTCCGGGGCTGATTTCGTTACATCGTACGGCGGTTCCGGCCGCCCCGTCTGGGGGATGCCGGAACCGCCGTCTCATCACGGCTCTAGGTGATCGACCACGTCCGTGACGTCGTGCGTGGTGGCCACCGAGGTGTCGGTGTCACCGAACAGCGAGCCGTCGGTGTCGGCGTGCAGGCCCGAGTCGGCGCCGAACGCGTTGTCGGCGTCGATCGACGACCAGGTGTCGGCGCCGGTGTCGACGGCACCGCCCAGGGTGGACCCCAGTCCGCCTGCGATCGACCCGGTGGTGTCGGCCACGACCCCGCCGACCGCACCGAGGTCGGCGGAACCGTCCGTGGTCGCGTCCGTGTCGGCGGAACCGCCTGCCGACGCTCCACCGTCGACCGAACCGCCGGCGGACGCTCCGCCGACGACGGCACCGCCCACTGCGGCTCCACCGTCGACCGCTCCGCCGACCGCACCGTCGAGGGCGCCTCCGACCGAGGTGCCGAGCGATCCGAGGCCACCCACGCCGCCGGACAATCCGGCGCCGAGGCCGGTGACCGCGTCGGTGGTGGCATCGAGGCCACCGGTCAGACCGGCAGTGGCGTCGACCGCGCTGTCCAGGCCGCCTTCGATTCCACCGGCCACGTCACCGCCGACTCCGGCCGCGGCATCCACGGTGCCGCCGAGGCTTCCGCCGACATTCGCGGCCGTGTCCAGCGCACCACCGACCGTGCCACCCAGATCGGCCGCCGTGTCCAGGGCGCCGCCGAGGTTCGCGTCCACGTTCGCACCGGCGTCGGCGACCGCGCCGACCGAGGCGCCTGCCTCGCCCACCGCGTCGACGGCACCGCCGACGCTGCCGGTCAGTGCGGAGCCGAGGCCCGCACCGGTTTCGAAGATTCCACCGAGACCACCGGTGAGACCGCTGGTCAGACCGGCGCCCAGGCCACCGGCCGTGTCCAATCCGCCGACCAGGTTGGTTCCGAGGCTGCCGCCCAGGTCCGCTCCGGCGTCGGCAACCGCACCGACACCCGCCGCGACACCGGCACCGATGCCTGCCGCGGCGTCCGCGCCGCCCGCGACGCCGCCGCCGACCGCGCCGCCCACGTTGCCCGTGACGTCACTGCCCACGTCGAGCAGTCCACCGAGCGCGCCGTCGATGCCGCCCGTCAGGCCACCCGCGAGATCGGCGCCCGCGTCGAGCGCACCGTCCAGCGCGCCGCCCACGCCTGCTGCGGCGCCGAGTCCGAGGTCGGCGTCCAGAGCGGAGTCCAGATCGAGTCCGCCACCGGCCTCCAGAGCCGTCTCCAGTGCGGAACCGAGGGTCGCGCTGAGATCGCCGTCGGCTCCGAGGACGCCGCCGAAAGCGGTGCCCAGCGTGCTGCCGATGCTGCCCTCCGCGCCGAGAACGCTGTCGAGGTCGAGGGCGCCGCCGGTCTCCAGCGCACCGCCGAGCACTCCGCCGAGCGCCGCGCCGAGGTCGGCGCCCGCGCCGCCACCGACACCGAACGCACCGCCGAGTAGGCCGCCCAGGTCGGTCACGCCGCCGAGGTCGACTCCGCCGTCCGCGCCGAGCACCGCGTCGAGGGCCGCACCCAGACCGGCGGTGGCGTCACCGTCGACTCCGAGCACTCCGCCGAGCGCGCCGCTGATGGTGGTTCCCAGGTCGGCACCGGTGTCGAGGACACCGCCCAGCCCGAGGCCGCTCTCCAGAGCGCCACCCAGGACCGTGCCCAGGTTCGCGCCTGCCTCGCCGCCCAGCCCGAGGGCCCCGCTCAGCGCCGTCGTCAGCTCCGACGTCAGTTCCCCGCCGAGACCGAGGTCGGCGCCCAGCCCGAGGTCCAGTCCGCCGTCCAGCAGACCACCCAGGTCGATGTCCGTCACTCCGCCCGCGCCGAGCACGGCGTCGAGGGTGCTGCCCAGTTCGGCGGCCAGGCCACCGTCCAGACCGAGGGCGCCGCCGAGGACCGTGCCGAGCGCGGCGTCCAGTCCCAGTCCGCTGTCGAGTGCGCCGGACAGGGCGCCACCGAGGCCGCCGTCCAAATCGAGGGCGCCGCCGAGCAGACCGCCCAGGGCTCCACCGAGATCGCCGCTGACGTCACCGCCCGCGCCGAGGACGCCACCGAGGATGCCGCTCAGCGCACCGCCGAGGTCGCCGTCGGCACCGAGAACGGCGCCGAGGTCGAGTCCGCCACCGGCACCGAGAACGGCGTCCAGCGCGGTACCCAGACCGGCGGTGAGGTCGCCGCCGACTCCGAGTTCACCGCCGAGCAGTCCGCTCAGCGCACCGCCGAGGCTGCCGCCCGCGCCGAGGATCGCGTCGAGGTCCAGTCCGCCGCCCAGGTCCGCGATCGAACCGAGCGTCGCGCCGAGTGCGCCACCGAGGTCTGCGCTCAGGTCGCCGCCCGCACCGAGGACACCACCGAGAGCGCCACCGAGGACCGCGCCGAGGTCGGTGCCGAGAACTCCGCCGAGCGAGCCGGCGACGTCACCGAGCAGTTCACCGCCGAGCAGGCCTTCGAGGGTGGCGCCCAGTCCGCCGCCTGCGCCGATCGCCGCGTCGAGCGCACCGCCCAGCGCGCCGCCGAGACCGGCGTCGACACCGAGCACGCCGCCGAGGGTCGTTCCGAGCACAGCACCGAGGTCGAGGCCGCCACCGAGTCCGGCGAGGATGTCACCGTCCAGGCTGCCACCGAGGTCGACGACGCTTCCGAGGGCGGCACCGAGAGCCGCACCCAGCTCGGCGCCCAGGTCGCCGCCGATCGACAGTGCGGGGGCGAGGATCCCGGTGAGACCACCGGCCACGTCGACCACCGGCAGGGCCGTGATCGCCGCGGTGAGGGTGGTGGCGAGCTGCGCCGTCAGGTCGGCGCCCAACCCGAGGGCGCCTCCGAGGGCCCCGCTGATCGTTGCGCCGAGGTCGAGGGCACTACCGAGGTCGAGGCCACCGGTGAGGGAGAGTGCTGCGTCGAGGGCCGCACCCAGCGCGGCACCGAGCTCCGCACCGATCTCGCCGCCGATCTCCAGCGCGGCACCGAGTGCGGCACTCAGGCCGGCAGCCAGTTCCGCCGCGAAGTCGAAGTCGCCGCCCAGGCCGGCACCGAGACCGAGGCCTGCGCCGGCACCGATACCGACCGCACCGCCGAGGCCGCCGCCGAGACCGAGGCCGCCGCCCAGGCCGCCACCGACACCTGCGCCGACACCGCCCGCCACGTCACCGGCGACGTCGGCACCGGCGTTGACGATCGCGGCCAGGTCGGCCCCGCCGCCTGCGAACAGTCCCGACTCCGCGACCAGCGGAGCAACGGACACGATGTCCGCGTGGCTCACACCCTGCAGGCCGGCGGCGCACAGCGCCTCGGTCGGGTTGGCGCAGTAGGCAGCCGCAGCCTGCTCGTCGCGAAGAAGGCCGAGGATGAAGTCGAGGACGGCGTTGGTAGCCATGGCAGCTCTCCTGTAGTCGAGGTTCGGGGAGTTCGGGTGGCCACCACAACTGCTGTGACGGCGAGTGAAATACACGTTATGGATCGGCGGCCCCCTTCCCAACGGGGCGGCGCCCCCTACTCGGGGACCCCGGTATCGGGGATCTCCCATCGGGGGTCGGGGCCTCCCCGTTAGGGGATAGGGGGCCATTAGGGGATCGGCCCCGTAACTGCCGTCGACCAGCGGAGTCGGCGTAACGAAACGGCCGCTCCACGCGACAATTCGAGTGACCACGACGGCTTCGGCCGTCACATACGACGGCGGCACCGTCCGCCTGACGCAGGCGGCGTGACGCCCGCCCGGACCACAGGAGTGGAAGATGGCTGCAGCGCTCGGCATCGGTGTCGGATCGGTCAATACGGTGGCCGCCGTCGACACGGACGGGGCGAGCGTGACGGATGCCGCCGACCTCACCGTCCTGTCCCGCGCCAGTGTTCTCCACCTCTCCCCCGATCGCGCTCCGGTCCTCGGCGACGACGCGAGCGAACCCGATGCGGTGACGGTGTCCGACTTCGCGAACCGCGTGGGCGACCCGGTCGGGATCCTCACCGACGACGGCTCGACCTACTCCGGTGAAGACCTGGTGGCCACCGCCGTGAGCTGCATCGTGCACGAGGCCGCGTCGGGCCGCCACGGCCTCCCGACCACCGTCGTCGCCCACCCGACCGTCTGGCCGCCGTACACCGTCGGTGTCCTCGCCGACGCGCTCGAGCAGGCCGGCGTCACGGACGCGACCCTGGTGTCGGAGGCGCAGGCGGTGATGACGTGGCTCGAACGGACCCGCGGCACTCTCGGCGACGCGTTGACCGTCATCTACGACCTCGGCGGCACCTCGCTCGACATCACCCTCTTCCGTTCGGACGCACACGGCACGGAGACCGGCGTCCTCGGCAAGCCGGTACGGTCCGAGGACTTCGGTGGCGCCCACTTCGACCACGCCACCATGCAGTACGTCCTCGGCAACGTCGCCGAGGAGTTCGGCGACATCGACCCGTTCGCCCCCGACACCGTCGCCGCCCTCACCCGGTTGCGGACCCGCTGCACCGCGGCGAAGGAGGCGTTGTCCTCCGACACCGAAGCCACCATCGGCATCGAACTGCCCGGCATCTCCACCGACGTGCGGCTGGTGCGCTCGGAACTCGAAGACCTGATCCGCGCGTCCCTGCAGGAATCGGTGACGCTGGTGCGCGAGAGCATCCACGCCGCCGGTCTCGAATCCAGCGACGTCACCCAGGTGGTGCTCACCGGCGGAAGCGCCGCGATCCCGCTGGTCGCCGAACTCCTGTCGGCGGAACTGCGTGTTCCCGTCGTCGCAGCCGAACGTCCGGGCCATACCGCGGCCCTGGGCGCCGCCCTACTCGCCGCCGACAAGGACGCGGGACGCGCCGCCGCCCCGACCGTCGCGCGGATGCCGGTCGTCGTGCCCACCGCGGCACCTGCAGCGCCCGTCGCCGCCCCGACCGTCGAGCCGGACGCCGAGACCGTCGTCCTCGCCGCCCGCACCCCCGCACCGACCCTCGGCGAGCCCGCCGCCACCGGAATGTCGCGGAAGAAGAAGGCCGGGATCATCACCGCCTCCGCCGCAGCCATCGCCCTGCTCGCCGCGGGTGGGCTGTCGCTCGGCACGGCCCTCGACAGCGCACCGTCGTCGTCCAGCTCTGGTTCCACCACCTCGCAGTCGTCGGGCACGTCGGCGGGCGCGGCGTCCACGTCCGGTGTTCCTGCCGAGGCCGCCGCGACGGGCGCCGCCGCTCCCGGCACCGAGGCGGCGGGCATCGCCGCCGCGACCGGTGTCCCCGGCACCGCGGCCGGCGTCGCGACCCCGGTCGCGGCACCCGGCACCGTCCCACCCGGCACCGTGGCGCCGGCCGTGGCCGCACCGGTCGCTGCAGCGCCCGGCACCGCACCGGCACCCGCGGCCGAGGTACCCGCACCCGCACCTGCCCCGGCTCCCGCGCCCGCACCTGCCCCCGCTCCGGCCCCGAGCGTTCCCCAGACCGACGGCGGCGCCGCGATCGCCAACACCATCGTCGGCGGCGCCGGCGCGGTGGGTGACACCGTCAACGGAGTGGGCGACACGGTCGGCGGCGTCGTCGGCGGAGTCACCGGCCTGGTGCCCGGCGTCCTCGGCAACGGCGGATAGGGCGCCGGTGTCCACGCTGCCCTCACCGCTTCCTCCCACGGAACTCGCGGAGCTCGACGGCCCGCAACTGTCCGCTCTCGCACTGGTTCTGCTCGGCAGCGACCTCGACGAGACCGTGGTCGCCCGAGTACTCGACGTCGAACCTGACCGTGCCCGCGCCGCTGTCGACGCGCTCCGCGCAGACGGCTGGGTCGACGAACGGGACGCGCTGGTTCTGGCGGACCACACGCATCTCACGACAACGCTCGGCGAAAACAAGCTGACCACGCTCGCTCGCCGCCTGCTCACCCATCACGTCGACGGCGGAACGCTCACGCTTCCCGTCGCCCGCGCGGTCGCCGCGACCGGCACACCGAGCGACGATCTGAGCCAATTTCTCTGCGCCCAGGCCGAACTCGCCGAACCGGCCACCGCCGTCGCGTTGTATTCCGAAGCCTGCCGGGTCGGCAGGCTCGGCGACAGTGCCGTCGTCGCATACGCCGAGGCCAGCGCCCTGAACGGCGACCTCGACACCGCGGTCGGCCTGGCCGATTCGGTCCTCGAACGGTCCGGCACCGTCGGCGATGCGGAACTCGCTGCGGCGGTCAGGATTTCGGCCGCCGGCGCCGCGTTCTGCGGCATGATCGATCGCAGCGCCGAACTGTACGCCTGGCTCGGCGCCGACCGGGCGGGCGCCGACGCCTCCCTCGCGGCCTCCGTCCTGGTGGTGGCAGGGCGACTCGACGACGCCGAAGCCGTCCTCGCCACCAGCGCGGGCGCACCCCCCACCGCCGCCACCGCCGGAGCCGCACTCGTCGCGACCGGACTCGTCCAATCGGTGACCGCGTCCGCCAACGCCGCACTGAACTCACTGACGCGTGCGCTGTCGCTGCCCGGTCGCGCGTCCCGGCCACGGGTGCTTCCCGACTCCCCCGCCGCGATCACCGCCCTCGCCGCGCTCCACTGCGGCGAACTCGCCCACGCGGACGCCGTCCTCGCCCGGGCACGGGAAACCGAACGGCCCGGCAGTGTCACCGCGAACCGGCATCAGCTGCTCACCGCCTGGACATCCATGGTCCGCGGCGACCTCGCCGCGGCGCAGTCCCGGCTCGACGGCCTCGACGCCGCGTCGATGCGGCAACGCGATCTGCTGTTCGTCCACGGCCTGCGGGTCGGGCTGGCCCGGCGCACCGGCGACAACGCCGCACTGCTCCAGGCCTGGGCAGGCGCGCAGGGCGTCCTCGCCGAGTACTCGGTGGACCTGCTGAGCCTGCTGCCGCTCGGCGAACTGTGGCTGACATCGATCCGGGTCGGCGAACCCGCCCGGATCACTCACCTCGTCGAGGACGCGCAATCGTTGCTGCGGACGCTCGGCGAGCCGGCGATGTGGGGTTCGGCGCTGCACTGGTACGGCGTGCAGGCCTCGATCCTCGCCGAATGCCCCGCAGATCTGATGCCCCACGCCCGCGCACTCGGCGATGCTGCCAAGGTCAGCACGTACGCGTCCGGGCTCGCCACCGCCGGTCGCGCCTGGCTGCGTGTGCTGCAGGGCGACATCGACGCCGCATCCGTCGAGGACGCGGCCCGCACCCTCGACCGGATCGGCCTGCCGTGGGACGGTGCGCGCCTCGCGGGTGAAGCCGCGCTGCGCGCGTCCGACACGAGGGTCGCGACCACGCTCCTGCAGGTCGCGAGGGCCCTGCGGCAGCCGACGTCCGCGGGCAACGGCACCGACTCCGCGGTCGTGTCGAGTCCGAGCACACCGGGATCGCTCACCGACCGCGAGGCCCAGGTGGCCGAACTGCTCGTCCAGGGGCTGACGTACCGGGAGATCGGGTCGCGCCTCTACATCTCCGCCAAGACCATCGAGCACCACGTCGCGCGGATCCGGCGGCGGCTGGGCGCCGGGTCGCGGTCCGAGCTGTTGTCGATGCTGCGTGCGATGGGCCACGGGTATTCCGCCGACTCCTGACCCGTGAGTACTTATTAACCGCGGGTGGTTAATAAGTACTCACGGGCGCCGGAGGCGCAGCAGCGCCCCGTGTAACCATTCGGCTGCGGCAGGCGACACACTGTGCACATGGTGCGATGACGCACTCCCTCGAACTGTGCCAGTAAGGATCTTTCATGACCACCGGAGTCGGACTCACCGTCGGCGATGCGGTTTCCACAGCGGTGGTGACCGCTTCCGGAACCGACGTGAGGACGATCGAACACCCGTCCGTCCTGTTCACGGCCCCGGACGGCACGGTTCAGCTCGGCGACCCCGGCACGGAATCGACGGGCGCCGTCCGCGACTTCCTGGCCCGCGTCGGTGAGCCCGCAGGCATCGAGTACGCGGGCTCGCTGACCCGCGCCGAGGACCTCGTCGCGACGGCGATGTTCTGCCTCTTCAGGGAGGCCGCGGACGGACTGTCGGGGACGGTGAAGGTCACCGCGACCCATCCGTCGGACTGGGCGCCGGAGATCGTCACGAAACTGCGCGAATCCCTCGACTACATGGGCCTGGGCGAGGCGACACTCATCCCGGAGTCGGTGGCGCTCGCCGCCTCGCCGGAGTCCCCGGCCCACGGCGCGGCACTGCTGGCGGCCGGGCTGGCACTGACCGACGAGGACACGAGCGCCGACACCGAGTCGATTCCGGTCGTCGAGGCTCCGATGCCCACCGCGTACTCCGCGGTGACGGCGGTGCCCGCAGCCGCGGCCGCGGCTGCGGCCGCTGCCGCATATCCGCCCGCCGAGACCGAGGCGTCCGCTCCCACGAGTACACCGACGCCACCCGCCAAGCGCACGAACCGTCGGCCGCTGATCATCGCCGGTGTCGCCGCGGCCGCACTGGTGGTGGCAGGTGGGGCGCTCGCGTTCGCGCTCACAGGCAACGGCAGCACCGCGGTCCCGACGATCCAGGACGCCCAGACCGCGTCGGTGACGACGTCCAGCGCACGACCCACGACGGCCGCATCCGTTGTCTTGCCGACGGCGAGCACGCAGGAGGTGGCCGTGACGACGGAGGTTCAGGCCCCCGTCCCGGTCGCTCCGCCGCCTGCACCGGTGGAGACGACATCCGTATTCGTGCCGCCGCCTCCGCCCTCGACGACGACGCCGGTGATCACGCTTCCCTCGATCACCACGGTCACGCAGACCACCACTACGACGACGACCGCCGCGACGACCACGACGACGCCGCCGGAGACGACCACTACCACAACAACCACGACGACGATGAAGGAACCCGCGGCCGCGACCACCACCACGACCACGCCCGCAAAGCCTGCTCTCAAAAGCCCAGGTGAGTGAGGCTCTGGTCACACCTCCCCGACCGTCTGACTCGTCCGTAGCTTAAGGTGGGGCGCTGATACCCACCCCAGAAGGAATCCTCAGTGAACGGATTCCGTGCAGAAGGGATTTCATGCGTAACGTGCTGGCGCACCGCGCCGCTGTTGTAGGCGCCTCGGCAATGCTTCTTCTCTTTCCGTTTTCCACTGCCGCCCAGGCCGACCCTGTTACGCAGCCCGACACCACTCAGCTGAGCGCCGACAAGTTGCCGGCCGAACTCGTCGAGGCCATTACCCGCGACCTGAAGATCAGCCCGCAGGAGTACCTCGACCGCGCCGCGAAGGCACAGGAGCTGGGCAGTTACGCCGAGGACTTCCGGGAGCAGCATCCCGACGACTTCGCCGGGGCCTGGATCGGCCTCGACGGTCAGCCCGTCGTCGCGGTCACCACGAACGAGGCCGCCGACGCCGCAGCCAAGGCCGGGTACGACACCCGCATTGCGCCGGTGTCCGCGAACGGCCTGGAGAAGACCCTCTCCGACGTGAACGGCTGGATCGCGGGACTGCCGAAGGACGTGGCTTCCCAGGTCAACTCCGCGTCGATCGACGTCCTCGAGAACCGCGTCGTCATCGACGTCGTCAACAGCCCCATCGGCCAGGCGCTGAACCTGCCGACGCTGCTTGCGAACGTCAAGGTCATGCTGAGCCCCGGCGGCGGCGGTCCGGTGGAGCGCGGTCCCCTCGCCGGTGACACCTACATCACCACCGCGGGTGAGCTGCCGAAGACGCCGATCTCGGAGATCTCCGTCTGCTCGCTGGGCTTCAACGCCGTGGACGACAGCGGCCAGGCCGTGAACATCAGCGCCGGACACTGCAACCCCGCCGAGGGTCAGCCGTCGCCGGTGTTCCTTCCCAATCACCAGAACGTCGACGACAGCCAGCAGATCGGCGCCTTCTCGAAGTCGTCGGTGGGCAACCCGGCCGACAAGCTGGACTATTCGGTGATCAAGCTCAACGAGGCCGGCGTCAAGGCCGGTCTGGACCGTCCCGCGGTTCGTGGCGCGAACGGCACCACGCTGGAGATCACCGGCACCGCCCGGCCCGTCGTCGGCGCCCCGATCTGCAAGTCGGGTCAGACGTCGTCGTTCACGTGTGGTGTGGTGGCAGCCGATCACGTCGAGACGCAACTGTTCGTCGCCGACGGTTCGAGCCGCGTGGTCAACGGTTTCGCCGGCACGGCCTGCACCCTCGCGGGTGACAGCGGCGGCGCCATCGTCACCGGAACCCTCGCGTTGGGCATCACCAGTGGTTCCAACGCCAGTGGCGCCCCCAACTGCACGGAGGCGAACCTGGTGCTGGCACCGGAGGGTGGCACCGCCAGCCTCGGCATCCCCGTCGCGGACATCGTGGACACGCTCGGATCCGGGATGCGCGTGCGCACCATCTCCGACTAGTTCTGCTCCGCTTCACCCTGTGCCCGGTGTCCGTTCGCTCGGACACCGGGCACAGGTGTGTTCCGGCCTTGTGTCCGCTTTGTCCTGCAGCGTCGTCCACCGAGAGTGTTACAGGTGGGAATAGACGGGGCGAACCCATATAGTCGACTCCGACTGTGTACGGCCTTACCTGTCGGGGGGGTCGTATTCGTATGCGCCCGCGAGGCGACTGCGAACAAACAAAAATAGAAAGGCCCCCATGCGAAGCTCCATCGCACGTCGTGCCGCCGTGTTCGGCTCCGCCGCGCTGCTGCTCCTCGGCCCGGTCGCCGCCTCCGCTCAGGCCGATCCGGTCGAGCCCGGAGTGTCCGGCCAGGCCGGCAAGCTTCCCGCGGAACTGATCGACGCGATCCAGCGTGATCTGTCGCTGAGCCCGGACCAGTACCTGGAGCACTCCGAGCTGGGCCAGAAGCTGGCCGAGTTCGCGAAGACCGCCCGAACCCAGTTCCCGGACGCGTTCGCCGGAACCTGGCTCGACAACGCCGGCACCCCGATCGTCGGGCTCGCCGACGGCGCCGACAAGGACGCTGCGGTCGCCGCGGCCGAGAAGGCCGGCTTCCAGGTGAAGGATGTGGCACAGAGCGAGAGCAGCCTGCAGGCTCAGGTGAAGTCGCTCGACGGTTGGCTGGACACCCAGCCGCCCGCCGTCGCGGATCTCGTTCGCGGTGTGGCCATCGACATCGTGAACAACGATCTCGTGCTCCGCGCCGACAACGTGGGCGGGTTGCAGCTTCCGGACTTCCTGAAGGGCGCACGCGTCGTGCAGTCGCCCGCCACGGCCGCTCCGCTGCCGTCCACCGACCTCACCCCCATCGCCGAACCGCTCCCCGCCGACGCCCTGCTGGGCGGCGACGCGTACGGCTCGCTCGGCGGCGGAGTCGGGCTGCGCTGCTCGCTCGGTTTCAACGGCACCGACAGTTCGGGCGGCCCGGTGAACATCACGGCCGGACACTGCGACCCCAACCGGGACGCTGCCGGCACCTCGGAGGCGTCGGAGGCGTTCTCTCTGGTCCCGGGTGGCACCGGTCCGCGGATCGGCACGTTCGCCAAGACCAGCCTGGACATCCACGACTACTCGATCATCCGGGCCGACGACAGCGCCGCACGCCGGTTCGAGAACAACGGCGTCCGGGTTCCCGGCGCCGCGCCGGTCGCCATCACCGGAACCGCCGACCCGATTGTCGGCGCCCCGGTGTGCAAGTCGGGTCTGACCACCGGTTTCACGTGCGGTGTCGTCACGTCCGTGGCACAGACCGTCTCGGTCGGTGAGCGCACGCTGGCCGACAGCTTCTCGACGAGCATGTGCGCCCTGCAGGGCGACAGCGGCGGCACGATCGTGACCGGCACGCTGGCACTCGGAATCTCGAGCGCGTCCAACGTCGGGCAGTACCCGATCTGCCAGGTCGCGGACGTCGTCACGTTCGTCCTCGGCGAGAGCCCCGAGTTGTTCGCCACGCCGATCAACGAGGTGCTGGCCGAGAACCCGGGTCTGCGCGTGCGCACCTCGTAACGCACTCCGCCTGCGACAGCGGCCCGCTTCCCTCTCGGGAGGCGGGCCGTTGTCGTCGGTCGTGCACTCGGGCCGCGTAGGGCCGGACCGCTCGCGCGTCGCGCAGGGTGGTGCAAGGAACAGTTGTTTTCCGCAGTGATCGAGGACAGCGCGACGCGGGTGGCTGACAGCCAGACGGACATGATCGATCGCCACCTCGGTGAGGTGAACGACCTCGAGTCGGACCTCGAGTCGGACCTCGTCGCACTCGGCCGTGAGTGGGTCACGATCCCCACCCGGGATTTCGCGGACCAATTCGCCATGGTTCGGCAGATCAACGCGGAGGCTGCCCACTTCCCGCAGGCCGCGCTCGACGCCTGGCAGGAGGCCGGACCGCGCCGTCGGCGATCGTCACCGACGGGGTGGCGGCCTTCCTCGACGGCTACCGACCGCGCGGGAAGTGATCAGGTGGTGGGCTCGGGCGCGGGCGGAACGAACGGCGTGTTGATGGTGACGAGGTACTGGATTCCGAGGATCACCAGTGCGGCGCCGCCCACGAAGATGGTTCCCGCCAGCCCGCCGGCGGCGAATCCCGCCAGCAGCCCGCCGAGGCACCCGACCGGCGTGCCGATCACGGTCACGGCGAACAGGCCGCACCCGACCGCGAGACCCACGGCACCGAAGATCACACCGAAGATCAGGCCGCCGATCAGCGTCGCGTAACCGAGGTAGCTGTTGAAGTCGGCGAGAGCCGAATCGTCGCGCTCTTCCTGAGTGTCGAACCCGTCCTGCGCAACCGATTTCAGGGACGACGCGACGTCGGCGGGAACGTGCGGGGTGAGCGTCACCGTCCGCCCGTCGAGGTCGGCGTCGATCGGATAAACGGCGTCGCCGACGCGAATCGTGAGCGGCAGCGCAGCCACCACCTTGCCGCCGTCGTCGACCACCTCGACCGCTTCCCGGGTGTCGGTGATCCGGAAGGCGCCCGCGTCGATCGACGTGACGACGGACTCCCCCTCGGCGTGCGCCTCGTAGCCGATGTCGGACGAATCCTGCTGCGCCAGTGGAGCTGTGTGTGCGGTCCCCGCGGAGATTCCGAGTGCCGCGACGACGAGGAATACTGCTCCGGTGACGGCCCGCAGGTTCCGTGCGAACCGGCCGCTCATGCCGTGGGTTCCGGTGCGACGAACGGGCTGTTGATGGTGTTGAAGTACTGGATTCCCAGAACCACCAGGGCGCCACCACCGACGACGATGGTGCCGGCAAGCGCGACGACGGGCGCGACGATCAGCGCACCTCCGATGCACCCGGCCACCGGGCCGGCGAGGCCGAGGAATGGGATCACCAACGCAGCCGTGCCGGGGATGACACCGATCGCGCAACCGATCGCCCCGCCGATGATGGCGGCGACGATCGCGGTGATCGCGCTCGTGATCCCGAGCTGCTGCTGGAAGTCGTCGAGTGCGCGGTCGTCGCGTTCCTGCTTGTCCTGCGGCGCGGCGACGTCGTCGAGGGTCAGCCGCTCCGACACGGGGACGGGCGTCGCTGCCGACGGATCCATGTTCGGGGCGAGTCTCAGGACGCGAGCGGTCTCGTCGACCGTAACGGCGAAGGGATGCTGCAGGTCGTCGACCCGGAAGAACGTGGGAATGGACGCGACGACGCGGCCGCCGTCGTCGACCACGTCGACGGTGTCGTTCGCGGCGTTGATCGAGAAGGCGCCGGCGTCGAGGGTGGCCACAGCGGCGTCACCGTCGCGGGCGGTCTGGTAGTTGATGTTCGGGATGCCCTGTTCCGTACCCGGCTGGGGTGCGGCGGCCGGATCAGCGTATGACGTGGCCGCCCCGACACCCATCGCCGCGACGACGAGCAGGGAGGTGGCAGTAAACCGTCGGAGGTTCATCGAGATCCGTTTCGAGAGCAGCGCTGTGACGGACGAAGGTTAGCCTAAGCATGGGCTCACCAGGCAGGTCACCTCCGCCGGTGTGACGAGGTTCACTTCCGCGACGCCGCACAAGGACGAACCGCCCGCCTCCGAAGGGAGGCGGGCGGTTCGAGGCACTGCGGGGTGGAGCTACTTCACCCACTTCGTGGTGCCGGGCGGCGCGTTCAGCGTGTTGATCAGGTCGATACCGGCGATCGCCAGCGTCGGGCCGCCCACGACGATGGTGCCGAGGAGCGCACCGATCCCCGCTCCCGTTACCCCGAAGGGCAAGCATCCGAAGACGGCCACAGGTGTCCCGACTACGCAACCGACGGCGAATCCCAGGATTCCACCCACAATGGTGCCACCGAGACTGCCGACCGTCATCGCGATGCCGAGCTGCTGCTGGAACGCCGACTGGGCCCTGGTGTTCTCATCGATCGACGCCACGTCGTGCAGCGCGATGGGCGTGATCCGATCCTCGGGTGAGATCGGCGTCGCCTCGGCCTTGTCGACACTCGGCGTCAGACGCAGGGTCTTTCCGTTTTCGGTGATCTCTTCCTCGAACGGAAACTGCAGTCCGTCGAGTCGGTACGCAAGCGGGAGGGAAACGACAGTGGCCCCACCCGCATCCTTGATCGCGACGGACTTCCCGTCCGATGCCAGCGCAAAGGCGCCTGCGTCGAGCGTGGTCACGACCGTGCGGTCCTCGATGTGGGACTCGTATCCGATCTCGGTGCCGGGCTCGGCGACGGGTTCCGCGACCACCACCCCGGACCCGGCCGCGAGCACGCCCACCAAAAGTGCCGAAGTCGTAACGATACGACGCAACTTCATTCCATCCCCTTAAGGTTTCAACCCCATCCGTTGCTAGACAGTAACTTGCGGCTGTGACAGATCCCAATTGAGTCTCGCCTCGCGAAAAGGCGCTCGCGAAATAGTGCGCGCAACGTTCTGAAAAATTGCGCCCAGAACGTCGTCGGGATCACATTTCAAGAATTGCACCAGTCATGGATGCAGTTATTCCTACAAAAAGCGGGGAACCGGTCGGTTTCTTCGCGGCAGCCTGCACGCACCAATCGGCCCCGCCGTGCAGGACACGACGGGGCCGGGCGCTGATGCGAGGGGCTCTACTCGTCCCTGTCCGCGTAAATCGACGTCCCCGGAGCGGCGTTGTACGTCTCCCACAACTGATATGCGCTGACGCCGAGAGTCGGGCCGCCGGCGACGATGGTTCCAATAACCCCGCCGATACCGGCTCCGGTCACCAGTCCGGCGACACAGCCAGCGGGAAGTGTTGCGATACAGCCGATTCCGGCCCCAGCAATGGTTCCGACCAGGCTTCCGACCGTGACGGCGATGCCGACCTGCGCACCGAACTGGGCGAACGCCCTGTCGTTCTCCTCACGGGACGCGACGTCGTTGAACGGAAGCGTCCCGGGTGCCGTGGACGTCACGGCCGGCGCCGGCGCCGGAACCGGTCCTGCATGTGACACTCCGGCAGCAAGCCCCATGGCGGCGACCGCCATCCCTGCCGTGACTGCAGCTTGTCTCACGATCATTGATGCCTCATTTCAGGAGCGTCCCGACGAAGTTCTGGTGTGATCGAAGTGCCCTGCTCGGCCCCCCGTATGACCGCTGGCCAGGGCCGGAAAACACGCTCAGAGTAACAGCGGAATCACGGCCGAAATGTTCATTGACGAAAAATTCATCACACCCGCAAGTTACCGATCGGTAGCGATTCGAAAGGGTGTGTAATTCGCGCGAATTGCACGGCATGAATTACGTCACCCGGGAGGGATTTCGGCAGCGTCGACGTGAGCACCCGGAATAGTTGCCCATCGTTATCCGGTCGCAATGCAAACGCATTGAATTCGTGACGAAAACGACCGCCGGAGCCCTCTCACGAAGCAGGCCGGACCGCTTCCGGTGGCAACCGGCCGAAGTTAGGGCGACCTTGGGTGAACGCCGCAATTGCGACCCTTTAACGTGACGAACAGAAAGTCCGATTGTGGCATGCACCACATGCCCCATCGGCGCCCGAGCTGCAGAGATCCCGCTGAGCGCCGGTAAGTTACCCGCAGGTACACTGAATAAGTTACTAGCGGGTAACTTAGCAAGCGTTAGGATCACGAGCAGTCCCGAGGTGGCCGCCCTGCCGCCCTGAAACGAAAGGCCGCGACATGAATGCCCTGACGATCACGTTGGGCACCATCGGCGTGCTGCTGAGCCTCGTATGTTGGTTCTCCTTCATCACTGGCGCATTGAAGATGGTCAACGTCGTCCGGATCGGCCAGTCGGCTCCGGACCGATGGCGTCCCTTCTTCCCGCGCTTCAAGCAGATGTGTGTGGAGTTCATCGCGCACACTCGCATGAGCAAGTTCCGCACCGTCGGCTGGGCTCACTGGCTGGTCATGGTCGGGTTCATGCTCGGAGCCATCGTGTGGTTCGAGGCGTACGGGCAGACGTTCGACCCGGCGTTCCACTGGCCGCTGGTCGGTAACACCGCCGTCTACCACTTCATCGACGAGATCCTGGGCCTCGGCACGGTCATCGGTATCACCACGCTGATCGTGATCCGCCAGCTCAATCACCCCCGCGTGCCCGCCCGGCTGTCCCGGTTCAGTGGCTCCGATTTCAAGGCCGCGTATTTCGTCGAGGCCGTCGTCCTCATCGAGGGCCTGGGCATGATCTTCGTGAAGGCCGGCAAGATCGCCACCTACGGCCACGCCAACCCGTGGACCGACTTCTTCACGATGAACCTCGCGAAGCTGCTGCCCGCGAGCCCGAACATGGTCGCGTTCTTCGCCTTCGTCAAGCTGATGTCGGGCATGATCTGGCTCTACGTCGTCGGACGCAACATCACCTGGGGTGTCGCCTGGCACCGCTTCGCGGCGTTCGCGAACATCTACTTCAAGCGTGAGGACGACGGCGACGTCGCCCTCGGTGCGGCCAAGCCGATGATGTCGGGCGGCAAGCCCATCAACATGGAGGACGCCGACCCCGACACCGACACGTTCGGCGCCGGCAACATCGAGGACTTCTCCTGGAAGGGCTGGCTGGACTTCACCACCTGCACCGAGTGCGGGCGCTGCCAGTCGCAGTGTCCCGCCTGGAACACCGGCAAGCCGCTGTCCCCGAAGCTGCTGATCACCTCGCTGCGTGACCACGGTTACGCGAAGGCCCCGTACCTGCTGGCCGGTGGCCGCAAGGACATGGGCGGCGACGAGATCGGCCTGGTGGACGGCGACGGCGCCGTGGACGAGACCACACTGGCCGCAATCCCCGAGGCTGCGCGCCGGGAGGCCGAGCGCAAGCTGGTCGGCGAGACCGTCGACGGCGAGCTGGCCCCGGTCATCGACGCCGAGACGCTGTGGAGCTGCACCAACTGCGGCGCGTGTGTCGAGCAGTGCCCCGTCGACATCGAGCACGTCGACCACATCATCGACATGCGCCGCTACCAGGTGCTGATCGAGTCGGAGTTCCCGTCCGAGCTGGCCGGCCTGTTCAAGAACCTCGAGAACAAGGGCAACCCCTGGGGTCAGAACTCCAAGGACCGTCTCAACTGGATCAGTGAGATGGACTTCGAGATCCCGGTGTTCGGCCAGGATGCCGACAGCTTCGAGGACTACGAGTACCTGTTCTGGGTCGGCTGCGCCGGCGCCTACGAGGACCGCGCCAAGAAGACCACCAAGGCCGTCGCCGAGCTGCTCGCCACCGCCGGCGTGAAGTTCATGGTCCTCGGCGCCGACGAGACGTGCACCGGCGACTCCGCTCGTCGCGCAGGTAACGAATTCCTGTTCCAGCAGCTCGCCATGCAGAACATCGAGTTGCTGAACTCGGTCTTCGACGGCGTCGAGCAGCGCAAGCGCAAGATCGTCGTCACCTGCGCGCACTGCTTCAACGCCCTCGGCAACGAGTACCCGGAGGTCGGCGGCGACTACGAGGTGGTTCACCACACTCAGCTGCTCAACCGCCTGGTCCGCCAGAAGAAGCTGATCCCGGTCGCATCCGTCGGGGAGGACGTCACCTACCACGACCCCTGCTTCCTCGGCCGCCACAACAAGGTCTACGACGCTCCCCGCGAGCTGATGGAGGCCTCCGGCGCCAAGTTGAAGGAAATGCCCCGTCACGGCGAACGGTCCATGTGCTGTGGTGCCGGTGGTGCCCGCATGTGGATGGAAGAGAACATCGGCAAGCGCATCAACATCGACCGGGTCGACGAGGCGCTCAGCACGGATCCGAAGAAGATCGCGACCGGCTGCCCGTTCTGCCGCGTCATGCTCACCGACGGTGTCACCGCTCGCCAGGAGTCCGGCCAGGGCGAGGGCGTCGAGGTCGTCGACGTCGCCCAGCTGATGCTCTCGTCCATCACGCGTCTCGAGCCCGAGAAGCTGAGCGAGAACATCAAGGTCATTCCCCGCGAGAAGCCGGCCGAACCGGCCGGATCGCCGGCAGCAGCCGAGGCCACGGCCGAGGTAATCGAGAAGGAGCGCGTCGAAGAGGTCGAGGAGGCCGCTGCAACGCCGGCCGCCACGGAAGCTCCGGCGGGCAAGGGCCTGGCGATGAAGGGCCTGGCCAAGGCTCCCGGCGCCAAGGCACCCGGCAAGGGACTCGGCATGGCAGGCGGGGCGAAGGCTCCCGGCAAGGGACTCGGCATGGCAGGCGGAGCGAAGGCTCCCGGCGCCAAAAAGGCAGCTCCCGCTCCAGCCGAGGCTGCCGGTACGGAGGCGCCCGCAGCGGAGGCACCCAAGCCCAAGGGCCTGGGACTCGCCGGCGGTGCGAAGGCACCGGGCGGCAAGGGTCTGCAGATGAAGGGTGCCGCCAAGGCTCCCGGCGCGAAGGCCGCCGCTCCGGCTGCCGACGCACCGGCGGCAGAGGCTCCCGCAGCGGAAACCCCTGCTCAGGACGCCCCCGCGGCGAAGCCGAAGGGACTCGGACTCGCGTCCGGCGCCAAGGCACCGGGCGGCAAGGGTCTGCAGATGAAGGGCAAGGCGAAGGCTCCCGGCGCGAAGGCCGCTCCCGCGGACGCTCCCGCCGAGCCGGCTGCCGCCGAACCCCAGGCTGCCGAACCGCAGGTCGCCGACACCTCCTCGGCTTCGGAGGCCCCCGCAGCCGAGGCGCCGAAGGCTCCCCCGGCGGCGAAGGCCGGTGGACTCGGTTTCAAGAGCGGCGCCAAGGCTCCCGGAGCCCGAAAGGCCGCGGCCCCCAAGGCCGCAGCTCCGAAGGCCGAAGCACCAAAGGCGGAGGCTCCCGCAGCTGAAGCGCCGAAGGCCGAGGCAACCGACACCGCGGCTCCGAAGGTGGAGGAGTCGAACGGCGACGGATCCAACGGCAAGGCACCGGAAACGGTGAAGGCTCCGCCGCCGGCCAAGCCCGGCGGACTCGGTTTCAAGGCAGGCGCGAAGGCACCCGGCCGGAAGAGCTAGCCGACAGCAGTGAACAGCAGCGCCCCCACCGTGATCGGTGGGGGCGCTGCTGTTTTCCGTGACGGCCCGCGTTGCGAACCGAGTACCCTCCGACATGATGACTTCGGGCGCCGATCTCACCGTTCGCCGCGCCGCCACGTACACGGTGGCGGTGATGGGCGGTGCACTCGTCGTTGCGCTCCTCTCGGTCGCGTGGATGTCGATCGATTCCGGTGACTGCGCCGAGTCGATGATGGAGTGTGCCGGCGGGGAGAAGTACGTCCTCGTCTTCGGCCCACCCGCGTTGCTGCTCCTGGGCGGGGTCGGAGCCTTCGTGCAGACCTACCGGGTGTGGCGGGCCGGTGGCCGGTGGCCGATCTGGCAGGGTGCGGGCTGGATGTTGTTCGTGTTCATGCTCATCTACGCCTCACTGTCGGCCGGCGCACTCACCGAGGTCTGACCTACCGCGGTTCGGCGCCGCCGCATCCCGGCATTCCGCCGCCCATCGGCTGGGCGGGTGGCAGGTCCTGCACCGTGTACTCCTGCCGGGTGTCGTCCTGCCCGGTCTCGCCGGCCGACGAGGCCTGTTCGACGGACGAGGTTGTGGTGGTTGTCGCCGAGGGCGTGTCGTCCTGGCCGATCAGTTGGGCCGCCACCATCCATCCCCGGATACCCGACCTCGGTGTCATTCTCACCGGCACACTGGTCGGCGCGACAACGAGGGTCGGCGCCTCGGCTGATGCGGACGGGGGCATCACGCGCGCCGACGCCGCCCCCGAGCAGATCTCGCGTGTCGCGCTGACGGCCCTTCGGTTCTGGCGATCCCAGGCGGGACGCCCGGCCATCGACACCGCGACGGTTCAGGCGTGCGCGTGCGCGGCGCGTTCCTGCGAGGCTCTGCTCGCGCGGTGACCGGCCGGTTCACCCGTCATGTTGATTGCTCTCTCAGTGCCTCGTTCAAGATCGGGCCGGCGACGGCGAGAGCGTCGGGTGACGTCATCTGCCCATGCGTGACTGCCACGGCATGGTTGTGCACCACCCCCGTGACCGCGTTCTCCCATCCGCGGGCCGCCCTCGCGCCGGTGGCATCGTCGGCCGCCGCGGTGAAGAACACAATGTCTCCGTCGAAGCATGCAGGCCGGTACTCCGACATCAACCTCGAGTTTCGGTCCGCCGCCGACACGAGCCGCCCCACGACCTTCTCGGTGTGCTCGACGGAGTGCCCGGACATTTCGGCCAGCGCGACCGCGACACCACCGAGGCTCAGGTCGGAGATGCGCTCGACTGCTGTCTCTTCGATACCGAACCCACCCAGCAACTCACTCACCGAGACATCCGTGGGCGACCCTTCCTCGACCGCCGTCGCGCCGGCGAAGCTGTCCATCATGGCCAGCAATTCCACATCCTCGCCGGCTGCCTGAATCCGGATCGCCATCGCATGCGCGATGACACCGCCGAGTGACCAGCCGAGCAGTCGGTACGGACCGGATGGTCGGATCTGGCGGATCTCACGGACGTAACGGTCCGCAAGTTCATCGAGAGACTCCGGAAGATAGCTGTCCTCGAGAATCGACGGACTCTGGATCCCGTAGATCGGCAGATCAGGTTCGATGTACTGACGTAGACCCGAATAGCACCACGACAGTCCGACGATGGGATGGATACAAAACAGCGGCGCTCCCCCTTCACCGTCCGCTCGGATCCGAAGCAGCGGCCCGAACCCTTCCTCCACCGGACCCTTGGCTCCGTTCTCGATCCGAGCGGCCAATGCTTCGACGGCGGGATCCGTGAACAGCCACTGCAACGGAACTGCCGCACTCAGGTCTTGCTTCAATCGGGCGACGATCCTGGGCGCGACCAGGGAATTGCCGCCCAACGCGAAGAAGTCGTCATCCAGCCCCACCTGTTCGACACCGAGAATGTCGGTGAAGGCCGAGGTCACGATTCGCTCGACGCGCGTCGTCGGCCCCCGGAACTCCCGCTTCGTGAACGCCGGGGCAGGCAATGCGTTCCTTTCCAGCTTGCCGCTCGCGGTCAGAGGCAATTCGTCGAGCACCATCAGCACATCCGGCACCATGTACTGGGGCAGCGACCTGCCGGCCGTGACACGGACCGATTCCACGTCGATCAACCGACCCCCTGCGGGGACCACGTACCCGACCAGCTGCTGACCGAACTCGCCGTCGTGCACGATCACAACGGCCTGCACGATCGTCTGCTGCGCCACCAGCGCGGTCTCGATCTCGCCGAGCTCGATACGCAGCCCGCGCACCTTCACCTGAGAGTCCAGCCGACCCACATACATCAGCTGTCCGCGTGGGTTCCACTTGACCACGTCCCCCGTGCGATAGAGACGCGTCCCTGCTGCCCCGAACGGATCGGCCACGAATCGCTCCGCCGTCAGCCCCTGGCGGCGATGATAGCCGCGAGACAGCTGCACTCCTGCCAGATACAGCTCTCCTTCGACCCCGATGGGCACCGGGTGGAGACGTCGATCCAAGACCAGTGCGGTGGTGTTCCACACAGGTTCACCAATCGGGACCGATTCCCGCTCGAGTCCGTCGCATCGGTGGGACGTCGCAGTGACCGCATATTCCGTGGGACCGTACTTGTTGTCGAGACGAGCCTTCGACCGCGACGCACATTGCGCAGACAACTCCACCGGCAATTCTTCCCCGCCGGCAAAAACACACCGCAACGAATCCGGTAGACACGCCTCCGGATCGGCCAGGAGCGCCGCCAGCATCGACGGTACGAACGCGGCCACGGTAACACCGGAGTCTTGCATCAGTGACAGCAGATAGTCCGGATCCCGATGACCGTCTGGACGCGCGACGATCATCCGGGCACCGACGGCCAGCGGAACCAGTAATTCCCACATCGACACGTCGAACGTCACCGGCGTCTTCTGCACCACGACATCGGAGTCGCCGAGCTCGTATTCGGCTGCCAACCAGGACATTTGGTTGACAATCGCGCGGTGGCTGACCGAAACCCCTTTGGGGCGCCCGGTCGATCCAGATGTAAAGATCACGTACGCCAGATTTTCCCGCCGTGCGGGCGTCACGACTTCGGACTCCCCAACCGGCTCGGACGAATACACCGACAAATCGAGGGCGTCAACGTTCAGCACTCGATTCCGGGACGTGTCGAATCCGTCTCGGGAGGTGGACAGGACGCAGACGGGTCCTGTGGTTTCCAGGATGTAGTCGTTGCGTGCCGGGGGTTGATCAGGGTCCAACGGCACGAATGCAGCACCCGTTCGGAGCACCGCGTAGATTCCTGTCACCAACTCCAGCGACCGGCGCATCCCCAATGCCACCAACGACTCCGGTCCTACACCCTCGTCGATCAATCTTCGAGCCAATCGGTTCACCCGAGCAGAGAACTCGGCATACGACAGCGACTCGTTGTCGTACACGATTGCCACCGCGTCCGGTGTTCGGGCCACCTGCGCATCGAATCCGTCGAGCAGCAGTCCATCCGGGACGTCGTGTCCCGTGATGTTCCACTCGCGCAGCATCTGACGCCGCTCGTTCTCTTCGACGATCGAGATGTCGCCGACCGGCATCATCGGATCATCCACCACCGCTTCGAGAATTCGCACGAACCGCCGCGCGATCTCGCGCACCGTCGCGCCGTCGAACACATCCGTCGCGTAGGACAGCCTTCCCACGAATCCACCCCCTCCATCTGCCGACTCACCCACAGTCATCGACAGGTCGAATTGCACCGCCTGCCGATCGACCTCCACCGGCGAGACTGTCAATCCCGGAAGCTCCACCACCGGCCGACTGAAGTTCTGAAACGCCAACATCACCTGGAACAACGGAGAGAACGACTGAGACCGAATCGGATTCAGCTTTTCCACCAATCGTTCGAACGGAACGTCCGCCCGAGAGAACGCCTCGAGATCGGCATCGCGCATCCGCCCCAGTAGCTCCGCGAACGATTCGTCCGGCTCGTACTGCGCCCGCAACACCAACGTATTGACGAACATGCCCACCAGATCGTCCAACGCCGCATCACCACGGCCCGCGATCGGCGACCCGATCGCGATATCGGTGGCCCCACTCAGCCTCGCCAAGAGCACCGCTAACGCCGCATGCACCACCATGAACGGCGTCGCACCCGCCTCTCGCGCCAGCAACACGAGACGCGCCACCGTTGCCGCCGGCACGGTGAAATCCACGCTGGAACCGAGGCCCGACCGCACCGCCGGGCGTGGCCGGTCGGTAGGTAACGCCAGCGCATCCGGCAGCCCCGACAACGCATCCAACCAGTACGCGATCTGCTGCGACATCAACGATCCCGGATCGTCCTCCGAACCCAGCACCTCCCGCTGCCACAACGCGTAATCCGCATACTGCACCGGCAACGGCGTCCAGGACGGCTCGTGCCCTGCGTGCCGGGCGGCATATGCCACCAACACGTCTCGGCCCATCGGCCCGGTCGAGACACCGTCCGCGCAGATATGGTGCACCACCACCGCCAAGACGTGCTCGGACTTCGACATCCGGTACAGCGCCCCGCGCACCGGCACCGATTCCGTGACCTCGAAGCCCGCCGTGAGCAATGCGGCCACCCGCATCCGCAAATCTTCCTCGTCCGCGACCGGAATCGGCGTCAGGTCCATCGACACTCTCGACGCATGCACGATGCGCTGTGCCGGCCCCTGGTCCGAGTCCGGGAACACCGTCCGCAAGGCCTCGTGCCGAGCGAACACGTCGAGCACCGAAGCCTGTATCGCTGCCACATCCAGTTCACCGGACAGGCGGACCACAAGCGGAATGTTGTATGCCGCCGACTCCGGGTCGAACTGGTTGAGGAACCACATCCGCTGCTGCGCCAACGACAACGGAATCCGCGCCGGCCGCACCCGCCGCGTCAACGCCGGCCGCCCACCTTCACCGGCATGCTGCTCGGCCCGCACCGCCAGCGCCGCCACTGTCGACGCCTCGAAGATCACCCGAACCGGCACACGCGTGTCCAACGCCGCACCCAACCGGGACACCACCTGCGTCGCAACCAACGAATTGCCGCCCAACGCAAAGAAGTCGTCGTCCAGACCGACCCGCTCGAGCCCCAGCACCTCCGCGAAAATACCCGCCACGACCTCCTCGACCGGCGTAGTCGGCGCCCGAAACTCCCGAACGACGAACGACGGCGCAGGCAACGCCCGTCGGTCGAGCTTCCCACTGGGATTCAACGGCAACGCGTCGAGCACGACCAGCACGTCAGGCACCATGTAGTTCGGCAGCGATGTGCTCACCACCTCGCGTGTCGCCTCGACGTCGACGGTCCGTCCGCGGGTCGGCAGCACATACCCGATCAATTGCTGACCGAATTCACCGTCGCGTACGACCACCACGGCCTGGTCCACCGACTCGTCTGCCGTCAGCGCGGTCTCGATCTCCCCGAGTTCGATCCGCAGGCCACGTAGCTTCACCTGGAAATCGGTGCGACCCAGGTATTCGAGGTCACCACTCGAATTCCACCGCACCAGATCACCCGTGCGGTACAGCCGCTCACCGGAGTCGGCGAAGGGATGGGCGACGAAACGTTCTGCCGTCAGCGCCCCGCGGGCGTGATAGCCGCGGGCGAGCTGGATTCCGGCAAGATACAACTCCCCCGGCACGCCGACGGGCACGCGGTGTAACCGGCGGTCCAGCACGAACGTGCGGGTGTTCCTTATCGGTCTCCCGATCGGTATCGGACCGGACACGCCCCGCAGGCAGCGATGCACGGTCGAGGTCACCGTGGCTTCCGTGGGACCGTAGGTATTGTCCAGCACTGCGTCGGTGCGCGCAGCGAACCGAGCGGCCAGGTCCGAGGGCAGCGCTTCTCCGCCGACCGAGACGTACCGCAGCGACCGCGGCAGTGCGAGCGACGATTCCGCGAGGAACAACGCGAGCATCGACGGCACGAATTCCAAGATCGTGACGTGCCACCGGTCCGACATCCGCATCAGGTACTCGGGGTCACGATGTCCCCCGGGCGCGGCAATCACCAATCGGGCACCGACCTGTAGTGGATAGAACAACTCCCACACCGACGCGTCGAAGGTGATGGGCGTCTTGTGCAACACCGTGTCGCGATCGCCGAGCGCGTAGCGGCTACGCATCCACGCAATCTGGTTCACCACCGAGCGGTGGCTGACAGCGACGCCTTTCGGTCGCCCTGCGGACCCGGACGTGAAGATCGCATAGGCGAGATTCTCGGGCCGCAGTGGCGCCAGCCTGGACGCGTCGGTCACCGTCTCCGAGTCGAAGACCGACAGGTCCAGGATGTCGACCTCGTCGGCGTCCACCGACGCCGGCAGGTCACCACGGTCCGTGGACGTGGTCAGCACCACGGCGGGTTTCGCGGTCGCAATCACGTACTCGGTGCGGTCTGCAGGATGCTCCGGATCCAGCGGCAGGTACCCGGCACCGGCTTTGAGCACAGCGTAAATGCTCACCATCATCGCGAGGGAGCGACTCATGCCCAGCCCCACCAGCGACTCCGGTCCTACCTCTCGTGAGATCAAGTATCGGGCCAGCCGATTCGCGCGAGAATCGAACTCGGCGTAGGTCAACGACTGTTCCTCGAACACCACCGCCACCGCATCCGGCGTCCGGCGTACCTGCTCGTCGAACAGCTGCACCAGGGTCCCGCCCTCGACAACCACAGCTGTGGCATTCCACCGATCCATCGCCGCACGCTCGTCGACGCTTCGCAACTCGAGCTCGCCGACCGGTATGGTCACATCGCGTGTGACCGTCTCGAGGATGGTGACGAGTTGGGTCGCGAATCGGGCGACCGTCGATTCCTGGAACAGGTCGAGCGCATAGACGATTGATCCCTCGATTCCGGTCCGATGCCCCTCCGAATCCGAGGTGTCGGTGAAGTGGAATTCGAGATCGAGTTTCGCACCGACGATGTCCGTTTCCAGCGGGGCGATCTCCAGGCCCGGCAGAGTCACCCTGGACCGGACGAAATTGTGAACCACCAGCAGTACCTGGAACAGCGCTGAATGGGCCGTGGAACGCGTGGGATTGAGGACTTCCACCAGGCGTTCCAGCGGAACGTCGGGGTTGCCGAATGCGGCGAGGTCGACTTCCCGGACGTCGGCCAGAATGTCGGCGAACGACATTGCGGGGTCGACGCGGCTGCGCAGCACCAGTGTGTTGCCGAACATGCCGATGAGGTCGTCGAGTGCCGGGTCGCCGCGTCCGGCGATCTGTGTGCCGATGGGGATGTCCTCAGTTCCGCTCAGGTGGGCCATCAGCACCGCCAGCGACGCGTGGACGACCATGAAGAAGGTCGAGTTATATTCTCGCGCCAGCTGATCGATACGCTCGGCCAGATTCGAACTCAGAGTGAAGCCGACCTTTGCGCCGCGCGGTGATTGCACTCGCGGACGCGGATGATCCGTCGGCAGCTCCACCATCTCCGGCAGATCTGCCAGAACCTCGGTCCAGTATCGCAGTTGTTCCGAGATCAGTGACGTCGGATCGTCCTGCGCGCCGAGAATCTCCCGCTGCCACAGGGTGTAGTCCGCATACTGCACCTCGAGCGGCGACCAGCCTGGCTCCCGTCCCTCACGCCGCGCGGCATACGCCACCACGATGTCGCGCGACATCGGCGCTGCTGAGCCGCCGTCACTGGAAATGTGATGCACTACCATCGCCAGCACGAACTCGTGATCGTCGAGCTGGAACAGCCTCACGCGCAACGGAACTTCCCGGGCCACGTCGAACCCGCGCCCCACGAAGTCGAATACGCGGGCATGTGCCTCCTCCGGAGCGACCCGCTCCGGCGCCACACTCAGCGGGAGCGCAGATGTGGGGACGATTACCTGAGACGGCCCGTGGCCCGAGTCCGGGAACATGGTGCGCAGGGCTTCGTGCCGGTCGATCACGTCGAGCAATGCTGTCTGCAGCAATCCGATGTCCAGATCGCCGGAAAGCCGAATCGCCAGAGGAATGTTGAAGGCCGCCGACTCCGGGTCGAACTGGTTGAAGAACCACATCCGCTGCTGCGCCAACGACAACGGAATCCGCGCCGGCCGCACCCGACGGGTCAACGCCGGCCGCCCACCTTCACCGGCATGCTGCTCGGCCCGCACCGCCAGCGCCGCCACCGTCGACGCCTCGAAGATCACCCGAACCGGCACACGGGTGTCCAACGCCGCACCCAACCGGGACACCACCTGCGTCGCAACCAACGAATTACCGCCCAACGCAAAGAAATCGTCGTCCAGACCGACCCGCTCGAGCCCCAGCACCTCCGCGAAAATACCCGCCACGACCTCCTCGACCGGCGTAGTCGGCGCCCGAAACTCCCGAACGACGAACGACGGCGCGGGCAACGCCCGTCGGTCGAGCTTCCCACTGGGATTCAACGGCAACGCGTCGACGACCATCACCTGCGACGGCACCATGTAGTTCGGCAGCGTCTCGCCCACCCTGATGCGCAGCGCCGCCGGGTCCAGGGCAGCCATGGTATCGGGAACTACGTATCCCACCAGTTGTTCACCGGTATGGGGATCGTGGCGCAAGACCACGACGGTCTGCGCGACTCCTTCGCACCTGCTGAGCGCTGTCTCGATCTCACCGAGTTCGATCCGCAGACCCCGCAATTGCACCTGTGAGTCGATTCGCCCGACGAAGTCCAGTCGTCCGTCTTTCGTCCACCGCACCAGATCGCCCGTGCGGTACATCAGTTCGCCGGAACCCCTGAAGGGATTAGCCACGAATCGACCTGCCGTGAGTGCACCGCGGGCATGGTAGCCGCGGGCGAGCCCACTGCCCGACAGATACAGCTCGCCGATCACGCCGACCGGAGAGGGATGCAGCCTTGCATCGAGGACAACAGCTCCGGCGCCCTCGATCGGGGTGCCGATCGTGATTCGTTCCTCCGGCACGAGCGGCTCGGTCATGGAGATGATGATGGTGGTCTCTGTGGGACCGTAACTGTTGAAGAAGCGACAGGCGGGTGCGAACTTCGCGACCAACTCCGGCGGGCAGACGTCTCCTCCGACGACCACGGCTTGGAGGTCGTCGAGCCCGTCCGGGTCGACGATCCCCAGCGCCGCCGGCGCTGTGATGATGTGGGTGACCCGCTCGACGCGTAGCAACTCCGCGAGCTCGCCGCCACCGATGATCTCGGGTGGAGCGACAACCAAGGTGGCGCCGGCACTGAACCCCGCGATCATCTCGAATACCGACGCATCGAAGCTCGACGACGAGAACCTCAGCACCCGCGAGTTGCCGGTCAAGTTCAGTTCGAGGCGGGCGTCCGCACAGAACGACGCCAGCCCGGCATGGGTTACAACGACACCCTTCGGGACCCCGGTCGAACCCGACGTGTAGATCATGTAGGCCGCATTGGACAACGCGACCGGCGCACCGCGCTCGCCGTCTGTGATCTGTGCCGCCGAAACCTCGTCGCACCGATCCTGCACCTCACCCGCGGTGGGTACCAGCCAAGCAACCTTTCCCGGCAGCGACGTGGACTCGGCGCTGGTAAGACCGATCACGGCCCCTGAATCGGCCACCATGTATTCGATGCGCTCGACCGGCAGTTTCGGATCGATCGGCACGAACCCGCCGCCCGCCTTCGTGACCGCCCACACCGCAACCACTGATTCGATGGACCGAGCGAAGGCCAACGCGACAAATGTTTCAGGACCGACACCACGAGAGATCAGCACTCGGGCCAGTCGGTTCGATCGGGAGTCGAGGTCCGAATACGACATCTCCACGCCACCGCAGGTCAACGCAACACCCACGGGGTTCGACGCGACGCCGGCCGCCAGAATCTCCGGCAACGTCCGTGCCTGCACAGGCAGTGGCTCAGGGGCAGCAGCCGCGAGCACCCGTTGCCGCTCGGCCGGACCCAGCAAGTCGACGTCGCCCACCGCGACGGACGGATTCTCGATGACCGCGTCGAGCACCCGCACGAATCCCTCGGCGATCCCGCACACCGTCGGACCATCGAAGATGTCCGCCGCATACGACAGCCTCCCCGCATACCCGCCCCCGGCCGCCTCACTCAGAGCCATCGAGAGGTCGAATTGCGCAGCCTCCCACTCCACTTCCACCGGTGACACCGTCAAACCCGGAAGCTCCACCCTCGACGGCGCGAAATTCTGGAACGCCAACAGCACCTGAAACAGCGGCGAGAAGGACTGCGACCGCACTGGATTCATCTTGTCCACCAACCGCTCGAACGGCACATCAGCCCTGCCGAACGCCTCGAGGTCCGAATCGCGCACCCGCCCCACCAGACCCGTGAACGACTGACTCGGCTCACAATCGGCCCGCAATACCAATGTGTTGACGAACATGCCCACCAGATCGTCCAACGCCGCATCACCACGACCCGCCACCGGCGACCCGATCGCGATGTCCGATGTCCCACTCAACTTCGCCAACAGCACCGCCAACGCCGCATGCACAACCATGAACGGGGTCGCACCCTGCTCACGGGCCAGCGCCGCGAGACGCACCACCGTCGCCACCGGCACCGCGAAATCGACACTCGCACCCACCCCCGACCGTACGGCGGGACGTGGCCGGTCGAGCGGCAGAGCCAGCACGTCCGGCAGACCCGCGAGCGCATCCGCCCAGTACTCGAGTTCCTGCGAAATCAGCGACGTGGGATCGCCTTCCGAGCCGAGAAAGCCTCGTTGCCACAGGGTGTAATCCGCATACTGCACCGGCAGCGGGGTCCACGACGGCGCGTCGCCGGCTGTGCGCGTGGAGTAGGCGTGCACCAGATCGCGGGCGAGTACCTGGATCGACCAGCCGTCGATGCTGATGTGGTGCACCACCATCACCAACACGTGTTCGTCAGGAGCCTCGCACCGCACCAATGTCAGAGCGATCGGGATTTGCGTGGTGACGTCGAATCCGCGTGCCATTGCCTCCCGGATCCGTGTATCCAGAGCAGCGGCCGGGACGACGTCGGGCGCAACGTCGATCAGATCGCCGGTCGCGGTGTGATCGACCGGCAGCACCACCTGAGACGGGCCGTCAGGGGATTCGGGAAACATCGTCCGCAGCGATTCGTGCCGTTCCAGGATGTCCGCGGCGGCCCGGCGGAGTGCGTCGACGTCGAGGGGACCGGACAGTCGCAGTGCCGCCGCCACGTTGTAGGCACTCGACGTGGGGTCGAACCGATTGAGGAACCACACTCGGGTCTGAGCCAGGGACAGGGGGAGCCTGTCGGGCCTCGGGCCGGACACGAGCGCGGGGCGCGGTCCTGCACCGGCGTGTGTCCGGTCGACGACGGTGGCCAGAACCCCGACGGTGGGCGACTCGAACAGCGACCGCACGGTCAACCCAGTGCCGAGCTCATTGTTGATCCGGGCGACAACACGGGTCGCGATGAGGGAGTTACCCCCGAGGTCGAAGAAATTGTCCGACATCCCGATCCGCGAGGCGCCGAGTACGTCCGCGAGAATCTCCGCGAGGGCGTACTCGGTCGGGGTGCCGGGCGGGACGAACTGCGCCGAACTCGCGAACTCGGGAACCGGCAGTGCCTTGCGGTCGAGTTTGCCGTTCGCAGTCAACGGCAGTTCCGCGAGCACGACCAGCGCCGACGGCACCATGTACCGGGGAAGCACCGTTGCGGCAGCGTCGAGAAGCGCCCGCACGTCCGGGGACCTCCCGGGCGCAGGCACCACGTAACCGGCGAGGTAGTCGCCGGTGGACCCGTCGGTGCGGGCCAGTGCCACCGCCTGTGCAACATCTGCGTGCCGGTGCAGCGCCGCCTCGATCTCACCGAGTTCGATGCGCTGGCCGCGAAGCTTGACCTGGAAGTCCGTGCGGCCCAGGTATTCGAGCTGCCCGGCCGGCAGCCACCGAACAAGGTCGCCGGTGCGGTACAGCCGACTGCCGTCTTGCACGGTTCCCGCGGCCGCGAAGGGGTTCGCGACGAACCTGTCCGCCGTCAGATCGGACCGGGCCTGGTATCCGCGCGCGAGCTGGACACCGCCGAGATACAACTCCCCCGCTACTCCGACGGGGACGGGACGCAGGCGTCCGTCGAGCACATACGTATGGGTGTTCCAGACCGGTGCTCCGATCGGCACGGTGGTCTCGTCCGGCCCGGTCTCGTAGTAGGTCACGTCCACCGCTGCCTCGGTGGGACCGTACAGGTTGTGCAGCTCCGCCCCGCTCACCCGGTGCAGATTCGCCGCCGTCACAGGCGGCAATGCCTCACCACTGGTGAACACCCGGCGCAGCGAATTGCACCCATCGACATGCGCTCCGGCCAGGAATACGGCGAGCATCGACGGCACGAAATGCACCGTGGTCACAGAGTCTGCGCGGATGACCCGCTCGAGATAGACGGGGTCCCGGTGCCCGTCGGGCTCGGCGATCACCAGTCGCGCGCCGGTCTGCAACGGCCAGAACAACTCCCACACCGACACGTCGAACGTCACCGGGGTCTTCAGGAGAACCGCGTCGTCGTCGCTCAGTGGGTACCGATGCTGCATCCACAGCAGCCGGTTGACGATGCCCTCGTGCGGCACCGACACACCCTTGGGTCTGCCCGTGGAGCCGGAGGTGAAGATGACATACGCAGGGTTTCGGGTATGCAACGGCCCCACCCGGTCCCGATCCCGGATGGGGTCATCGGACAGCGCCGATACATCGAGGGTGTCGAGGTCGAGGGCCGGCACCTCGGCGGGCAGCGCGACGCGATCCGCGGTGGTGGTGAGAACGACGACTGGACCGGCGGTTGCCACGACGTACGCGATCCGCTCGGCCGGCTGGTCCGGGTCTATCGGGACGTACGCGCCGCCGGCCTTGATCACGGCGTAGATTCCCACCAGCATATCCACCGAGCGTCGCACCGCTACACCCACGTGCGATTCGGGGCCCACACCGCCGCTGATCAGGAACCGTGCCAGCTTATTCGCGCGGGCGTCGAACTCTGTGTACGTCAGCACCGTCCCCTCGAACACGACGGCGGGGGCGTCGGGCGTGTGGGCCACCTGCGCGTCGAACAGCTCGGCGAGGGTGAGGCGCGATACCTGGTGTTCCGTTGCATTCCAGGTGTCGACCACCTGCTCCCGTTCCTTCGGAACGAAAAGGTCGACGTCGCCGACCGGTGTGTCCGCGTCGCGCGCAATTGTCTCGAGAATCCCGATCACGCGCGCCGCGAGTGTCGTGACGGTATCGCGATCGAAAATTCCGTGCTGATAACGCAGGCTCAGCCGCAGTCGAGGTTCGAGGATGGACAGCAGGGTGATCGGGTAGTGCGTGGCGTCACGCGCATCGAGAGCGGTCACTCGCATTCCCGCGATGTCGGTGTGCTCGTCGAATCCGGACTTGTCGACGGGGTACGACTCGAACACCGACAACGTGTCGAACAGGTTGCCCAGACCTATGCGTGCCTGGATGTCACCCAGTCCGAGGTAATGGTGATCGAGCAGGGAAACTTGCTCACCCTGGAGGCGGGTGAGCAGCTGCGCGCACGTCTCGTCCGGGTCCATCCGCACCCGCACGGGCACCGTGTTGATGAAAAGCCCCAGCATGCTCTCGACACCGGACAGCTGCGGCGGCCGACCCGACACGGTGGCACCGAACACCACATCACGACGGGAGAGCAACCGGGACAGCAGTATTCCCCACGCCGCCTGGACGACGGTGTTCATGGTGACTCCATGGCGCGTCACCACCGTGTCGAGCGCACCAATCAGGGCCGCGGGCAGCGCGATGTCGACCTCACCCGGCACGCCGTGCTGTTCCGAAGACGCGTGCGGCGCCAGCAGTGTCGGCTCGTCGAGCCCCGCCAGCGCACGTTCCCAGGCGCGTAAGGACGCGTCCCGGTCGAGTGTCGCCACCCATTCCAGGTACGTGCTGTACGGCCGCGGCTCCGGCAGGGCGGGAGCGTCGTCCGCGACATAGCGAACCAGCAACTCGCGCACCAGCAGTGGCATCGACCACCCGTCGAGGATGATGTGATGGTTGGTCAGTGCCAGCACGTGACGCTCGGGTGCGGTGCGGATCAACAGCAGGCGCAAAAGCGGAGGACGGGCGAGGTCGAATCGGGCGACACGGTCGTCGTCGAGGAGACGCTCGAGTTCCACTCCCGCCGCCGACCCGCACCCGGTCAGATCCACCTCACGCCACGGCACGTCTACCCTGTCGACAACCAACTGCGCCGGGATACCGGCGTCGTCGTACTCGAATGCGGCACGCAGAGTCGCGTGGTGTGCGAGCACGCCTGCTGCGGCACGGCGCAACCTCGCGGAGTCGACCGCGCCCTCGAGGTCGATGCGCAGTTGCGCGGTGTAGATGTCCAGCGAATCGGCGGCCAGCGTCGAGTGGAACAGCAGACCGGACTGCAACGGGGACAGCGACCAGATCTCTCGTAGCCCCGGGTACGAGTGTTCCCAACGCTCGATCCGACTCTGGCTCACCGTGACCAGCTGGCAATCGGACGGTGTCAGACCACCCGCGACAGGCTGAACTGTGTGCGCGGCAAGACCGTCGAGGGCGCTTCGCCACAGATCCGCGAGGGCCGCGACGTCGGAGTCGCGGATCACCCCGGTCGGATACGCGAACGATGCCGTCAACCGGGGTCCCTCGGGGCCGTCGACCACCATCGCGTTGATGTCGATCACCGCAGCCACGGCCATGCCGGATCCGCTCGCTGTGATCAGGTCCGGTGCCTCGAGGTCCGGCAGCCAGCCGAGATCCTGCAAGTCGCCGAGGTGTTGCACGCCCATGCGGCCCAGGTAGTTGAAACTGATCTGCGGCTCAGGAAGGCCCCCGAGAATCGACCTCGCGCTCTCGTCGAGATGCCGAAGCAATCCGAATCCGACGCCACGGGCAGGCACCGCGACGAGCTGTTCCTTGACGGTCTTGATCACGACACCGGCAGCATGTCCACCCTCGAAGGCCCCGCCGAGATCAACGGCCGGCAGCCCGAGCCGGACCGGGAAGGCGCTGGTGAACCAACCGACGGTACGTGCAAGATCCGCGCCGGCCACCGCCTCCTCCTCGCGCCCATGACCTTCCAACGTCAGTAACACCGAACGCTCGTCGATCCCGTGCGAGTGTCGCCACTGCACGACCGCCATCGCCAGCGCCGACAGGAGTCCGTCGTTGACGCCGCAGCCGAACACATCGGGAAGTCGAGCGAGCACCGCATCGGTCACGGCGGGACTCACGTCGATATGTACCCGCTCGGTCGTGCGCATCGTGTCGATCGCGGGCGCGATCGGTCGTGTGCCGATCTGTGGGTCGGGACCGCTGAGAACCTCTCGCCAATAGGGTAATTCATCTGTGTGCGCTCCTCGATCTGCCGCGTCCTGCAGTCCATACGCCCAGCGGCGGAACGACGTGCCCACCGGGGCCGGCGTCGGCGTCTGCCCCGCGCCCAGCTGCAGCCACGCCGTCGCGAGGTCCGGCAACAGCACGCGCCACGACACACCGTCCACCACCAGGTGATGCGCGATAACCAGCAGTCGGCCTGGTGCGCCCGCAGATTCGGAGACACACCACACCAGCTGGAGCATGATCCCGTTTTCCGGGTCCAGGCGGGCCGCAGCCGCCGCACACTCGGCGCTCACCACGTCGGTGAACGCGCGGCTACCGGGTGCCGCCGCCGTGACGATCCTCGAAATCCGATCGCCGGCCGGCACGCTACCGGCAGCCATCGTTTCGAACGCCCAGGTACCGTCACCGTCAGGGACGAACTTCGAACGCAGGGCATCATGATGATCGAGCACCGCCGCGAGCGTCGCACTCAACCGATCCGTATCGACATCAGGCGGCAGGGTCAGCAGCAGCGCCTGGAAGAAGTCGGCGAAGGGGCCCCGCTCGAGCATCGAGTACATGATCGGCGTCGGTGGGATACGCCCGACGCCGCCGCCCTCGAGCTCCTCGAGGACGACCGCCGATTCTGCCTCCACCGGCACCGCCACCGCGGCGATTCCGGCGATCGTCTTGTGCTCGAACACGGCCCGCGCACTGAAGCTGAGACCGAACTCCCTGGCTCGGGCGGCGATCTGCATCGCGACGATGCTGTCGCCGCCGAGCGCGAAGAGACTGTCGTCCACACTGACCCGGTCGAGGCCGAGTGCCTCGGCGACGAGACCCGAGAGCTGCTCCTCCGCCGGTGTCGACGCGGCGCGGAACTCGTGTTCAGTTGATCCGAAGTGTGGTTGCGGCAGTGCACTGCGGTCGAGTTTGCCGGCCGCCGTCACCGGCACGTGTTCGAGCCGCATTACCACCGACGGGATCATGTGGGACGGCACGATTTCGGCGACGCCCTCGACAATCGCGACCGGATCGAATTCACGACCGGTGTCGAGGCGTACGTACGAGACCAGCGCCGTCGTGCCGCCCGCCGTCCGATGAACCACCGTCGCCGCGAAGTTGACGCCGGCCTGGGCGAGCAGTGCCGAGTCGATCTCGCCGAGTTCGATGCGGAAGCCACGGATCTTGACCTGGGTGTCGGACCGGCCGATGAACTCGAGCGTGTAGTGCCCCGCCCCGGTTCCCTGAGACGACCGCAACCAGCGCACCTCGTCACCGGTGCGGTAGAGCCGCGACCCCGGCTCACCGAAGGGGTTGGCCACGAATCGGTTCGCCGTCAGCCCGTGCCGATGGTGATAGCCGCGTGCGATTCCGGGGCCTGCGAGGTAGAGCTCACCCACCACCCCGGCGGGCACGGCGCGGAGCTTGCGGTCGAGCACCACGACGCTCGTACCCTGGATCGGGCGGCCGATGGCAATCGGTTCGCCCGGCGTCAGCGGCTCACCTGCGGTGATAATGATGGTCGTCTCGGTCGGTCCGTAACTGTTGGTGAAGCGGCACACCTGCCCGAACCGCTCCACGAGGTCGGGGGTGCACACGTCACCGCCGACCACCACCGCCTCGAGATGTTCGAGTCCACGCGGGTCGACTGTGTTCATCACCGTGGGAGCCGTGATGATGTGGGTCACCTGCTGTTCGCTCAGCAGGTCGACGAGGTCGCTTCCACCGTGCACCTCGGGCGGGGCGACGACCATCGTGGCACCGGCGCTGAAGGCCTGGATCATCTCGAACACCGAGGCATCGAAGCTGGCCGACGAGAACCGCAGCATCCGCGATTCGTGGTGAATGCCGAGTTCCGGGCGGGCGGCGGCCGCGAAGTTCGACAGACCGCTGTGGGTGACGACGACCCCTTTCGGAAGCCCGGTCGATCCCGATGTGTAGATCATGTACGCGGGGTGACGTATTGACAGCGGGGCGCGGCGATCCACGTCGCCGATCGCGGCGCTCCGCTGTCGTTCACAGCGTGCGCGCAACTCGTCGTCGTCGAGGACCAGCCAGTGAATCCCGTCGGGCAGTGTTGCACGCAGTTCGTGAAGCGTGAGCCCCACCAGTGCCCCCGAATCGGACAGCATGTGTGCGACTCGCTCGGGTGGGAGCTTCGGATCGACAGGTACGAAGGCGGCCCCGGTCTTGGCGACCGCCCAGAACGCGACGAGTGACTCCGCCGACCTAGGGAGACTCAGCGCGACGAAGGTTTCCGGTCCGGCCCCCGATTCGATCAGTAGTCGCGCCAGTTGGTTGGATCGCTGGTCGAGCTCGTGGTAGGTGATCTCCCGTCCCGACGCCCGAATCGCGACTGCGTCCGGTGCGGCGGCAACGCCGTCGGCCAGCAAGTCGGGGAGGAGCCGCTCCGGCTCTGCCTGCGGACCGCGACATGGCACGAGATCCGCGCGTTCGTCGGCGTGCAGCACATCGAGAGCGGCGATGCGGTCGGTTGCGGCTGACGCGGCGAAGGCGGCAAAGAATTCGAGGAACCGGGCATGGTGACCGCGCAGCTCCTGTTCGGTGTACAGATTCGGGTTGGCCTCGAAGTCGACCTGCGCAACGTCGCCTGCGACACCGGGATAGATGTTCACTGCGAGGTCCTCCACCGGACCGGTGGTCAGCACGTGGAGCCTGCCGATCGACGGACCGAGCCGAATCTCGGCGTGGAACATCATGATGTTGATCGACGGACCGAAAAAGCCGCGACGACCACCCAGGACGCCCGCGTCCCGTCGTATGTCCTCGTGCCGGTATCTCTGGTGACGTAGCGCTCCGGTCAGCGCCAGTTGTGTACGTCTCATCAAGTCGACGGAGGTCGTTTCGTCCCCGACCGAGAGTCGGATCGGAAGGACATTGGAGATCATGCCGCCCGAGCGGCGCAACCGGGAGGTGGTGCGTGCCGAGACCGGCAAGCTCAACACCACGTCGTCCTGGCCGGTCAGGTGGGAAAAGAATGCAGAGACGGCAGCGACCGCGGCTGTCGCGAACGTCGCCCCGGGTTCCCGGTCGGTCAGACTCTGCAGTGCGGCTGTCGTAGCGGCGGACAGCGGTGCGCTGCTCACCAGCGACTGCGCGCCGATCTCGGCCGCTCGCCCGGCGAGGCTGATCGTCGGTGGAAGATTGTGGCTGCGTTCGGCCCAGTACTTGCGGTCCGTCTCGAACCGGCTCGACGTGCGGTAGCGGGCCTCTTCTTCGACGACCTCCCGCAATCCACTGGCGGTGAACTCGGCGGGCGCGCGACCCTCGACCGCCGCGGTGTACAGCTCCGCGGCACGGTTCATGAACGTCATGGCGCCGAAGCCGTCGAGGGCGATGTGGTGAATTCTCGAGTACCAGAAGTAGCAGTCGTCGGCGACGCGCAACATTGCCGAACGGATCAGCCGATCATGGAGGAGATCAATCGGGTTGCTGCATTCGGCGCGCATCCACGCGAGAGCTGCAGCCCGCGGATCAGGGTCGGAACGGAAGTCGAGATGTGTCATCTCGAAGCCGAGCGACTCGTCGACCGTCTGGAGCGGCTCACCGTCCCACTCGACGATTCGGAGCAGTCCGGTACCGAGTTCCCGGAGTGCGGCGGGTCCGATCCGTGCGAGCAGGCCGATGTCGAGATCAGCGATACCGACCTCTACGTACTGAGCAATGACGATCGGAACGTCGCCTAGCAGGTGCTGGGCGAACGACATTCCACGCTGAGCGGCGGAGAGTGGGAACAGCTCGGACGGCCATACAACATTCGCCATCACCGTGTCCGAAAGGACCGAAGTCGTATCGAAATCGTCCAGCGATGACACCCTCGGCCCTCGGCAATCCATATATCGACACTGAAGCGCGCGAAGGGGAACACCCATTTCACTCAGCTGCGGTTATCGACTCCTCTTTCCGACGCTACTCGCGGCCCAGCCGCCGACGCGATACCTCGCTCCGTTGATACCGCGCGGTCTCCAAATCTCGGCGATCAGAGAAGAGCACAACAAATGGTTTGTTTTGTGCATCACACCGTTTGGATTCCGGGTGGACGGTCAGCCGTTGGGCGGCCGCCAGAGTTCGAGTCGCGGAATGTCCGGTGGCTCGAATCCCAGTACCTGGCCGTAGAAGGACAGTTCGGCGTTACGCGAGCTGATCAGGGTGGCCAGCTTCCGGAATCCGTGCGACTCCCCCTCGTACTCGAGGTAGGCGTGCGGGATGCCCTTCTCCACGAGCGCATCCCGGAACCGTTCCGCCTGCGACGGCGGCACGATCGGATCGTCGAGTCCCTGCAGGAGAAGAACCGGGCAGTTCAGTCCGGCAACGTTGTTCAGTGGTGCACGTTCGGCGTAGAGGTCGGCCGCCTCGGGCAGCGGGCCGATCAGCCCGTCGATGTACCGGGACTCGAAATCGTGTGTCTCCTTCACGAACCCGTCGAGTTCGGCCACCCCGAAGTAGGACGCACCGCACGCGAACACGTCCGAGGTGGTCAGCGCCGCGAGCACGGTCCACCCGCCGGCGGATCCGCCCTCGATCGCGAGCCGGCCGGGGTCCGCCATGCCCGCCTCGGCGAGGCCGGTCACCGCCGTGACCACGTCCTCCACGTCGACGACCCCCCACTGTCCCCGCAACCGGTTGCGGTACTCGCGACCGTATCCCGTGGAACCGCCGTAGTTCACGTCGACGACGCCGATACCGCGGCTGGTGAAGAACGCGAAGACCGGATTCAGCGAAGGCGCGACCCGCGACGTCGGTCCGCCGTGCACGAACGCCACATACGGCGGCAACTCCCCGTCCTCGCCCCGGTACCGCGGGTGACGCGGCGGGTAGGCGATCACGTGGACTTCGCGTTCGGCGCCCTGGAACGTCAGCTGCCGGGCCTCGGGGAGATATGCCGCCTCGGGAAGTTCGGTGACCGACAGCCGGACGGTGCGGAGTGCACCGGTGTCGAGGTCGAGTTCGCGCAGGCCCGACGGGGTCTGGGCGCCGCCGGTGAGCAGCAGGATCCGGTTGCCGTTGCGGTCCCCGAGGCCGACGCTGGTGACCCCGTCCAGCGGGATGTCCATGAGCGAACCGGTCGCGGGATCGAGGACGGCGAGGGTGTCGGTGCCGAATGTCCGCACGGTCAGGAGTGTGCCGTCGTCGCGGCGGGTGTGCCAGCGGCCGCCGAGCATCCACAGCGCGCCGCCGAAGTCGGCGTCCATCGGGCACAACGCGACCGGGTCGGGATCGTCGATGCCGACGCGGTAGAGATTCCACCAGCCGCTGCGGTCGCTGATCGTGTACAGGTCGGTGGGCCCGACCCATTCCGGTTGCAGCACCGATTCCTCGGGACCGCCGAGAAGTGTCCGCACCTTCCCGGTCACGCGGCCGCCCTCGACCGCCACGACCCTGAGCTCGGTGCCGTCCCACGGCATCTGCGGGTGGTCCCACGCGATCCAGGCGAGGTGCCTGCGGTCCGGGGACAGCCGCGGATTGGCCAGGAAGTCGGAGCCGGCGACGACGGACCGCACCCGGTGTGGATCGTTCGCCGCCGACCCGTCCAGGGGAATCACGCAGATGTCGCGGGAGACGCGGCCGTCCGTGTCGTGCCTCTCGCGGACGGCCCACACCTCGCCGTCGACCACCGACAGGTCGCCGTACCGCAGCGAGCAGGGCTGCGGCGGCTCCGGTGTCAGCGGCACCGGTGTCCCGCCTTCGAGCAGGTACAGACGCTGATCGCTGAACTCGGCGAACACCAGGCGGCCGGCGTCGGTGACGGTCCAGGCGCCGCCGCCGTACTCGTGAACGCGGGTGCGGGCGTTCCACGGCGCGGGCAGAACGTCTTCCGGTTCGTCGTCCAGACCGAGGCGCCGCACCGCGACCCGGCCACCTTCGCTGGGTCGCAGTTCCGACCACCACACGTCGTCGCCCACGTACCGGCCGCCCTCGACGGGGTGGCCGCTGGAGGCGAGATCCGCCGCCGCGATCGGAGAGGGCCAGGAACCGTAAGGCGCAGAGGTCATCCGCCGAGGATATTCCGCCGTCCGCTACTCCGCAGGCAGCCACGCGCCGTGAAGGCCCGCCGGAACCCGGATCGGCAGCCGCACCTTCCCGATCGGCCCCGCCCCGGGGTCGTCGGCGGGCAGCACGAAGAACCAGGACGACATGTCGCGTCGGTCGGTCCCGATCATTCCCCAGTACTCGTGCTCGGCGCCGGGCATGAAGATCGGCTCACCCACCGACACGCTCCCCGGATCCCAGTGCGCCTCGGTGCCGCGGGCCGTGTCGAAGAACCACAGCGAATCCTGCCGTCCCTGGCTGCGGTCGAGTTTGCCGACGGTCGCCACCGTGCGGTGCCCTCGGGTGAGCTCGCGGTCGTCCACCCGCGGGAACTCGACGTCGCGGTCGCACACCACCTCTCGCGTCACCCGTCCGCTGTCGGGGTCGACGACGGCGCGGACCAACGAGCCGAGCGACGGCGACGGGGCCTTCGCGAACCCACCGGGATACGTCCACTCCACGTAGTCGACGCTCACCCTGCCGTCCGGCAGATCGAAGGCGTTCGCGAAATGCCACACCCAGTAGGCGTCGTGCGTCGTCCACCGGACCGGCCCGCCGTCGCGGGGCACCAGCGCGATCCTCGTGCCGTCCTCGGGCCGCCAGTCCAGCACGGACCCGCCGGTCAGCACGGCGGCGATGTCGAAGACCAGCGGGCACAGCATCAGAACGATGTAGCGCTCGGTGAGTGCCATGTCATGGATCATCAGCGGGGTGTCCGCGCCCTCGACCGTCGTCGGTGTCCGCGCGACCGAGCCGTCGGGGTTGACCACCGACCACGTCAGGTACGGGGCCTCCAGCATGTAGTTGAACAGCACCATCTGTCCGGTGACCGGGTCGATCTTGGGGTGCGCGGTGCTCCCCACACCCATGGCGCCGTCACAGTTCTCCCGCCCCAGCGTGCTCAGGTCGGCGGGGTCGAGGCGGAACGGCAGCGTGGTCTCGGCCATCGCGAGCAGCCGTCCGCCGTGCCGGACGATGTTGATGTCGGGCAACTCGCGTGACGTGCCCGCCAGTTCGGGCCCCACCTCGTCCTCGGTCGGCGTGTAGGCGTCGGTGACGCCGGGCCAGATGACGTGCCCGGCCTTCTCCTCCGCCTGCACCATCGGGGTTCGGACGAAGCGGTTGGTGTACCGGGCGGCACCGTCGGCGACTTCGATTCGGTGGACCATGCCGTCGCCGTCGAGCGGGTAGACGTACGTGCCGATCGGGTCGAACCGCGGGTTGGGACCGTTGCGCAGATAGGCGCCGTGAAGATCGGCGGGTAGTTCGCCGATCACCTCGAGATCCCGGACGTCCACCTCCTCCCGTTGCGGCGCGAACACCCCGACGAGATGGCTGTGGTGCGCGATGTCGACGGGTCCGGGGCGACGGGATACCGGTGCTGACATGTGCGTCATTCCCTCCGGGCGCGGTGAATGCGAGACGGATCCGACCCCCTATCGAGGGTACGACGGGCACCTGCGCGGGCGGGGTGTTTCGACGACGCGACGGCGGTCTGATACCCACCAGTAGAAATCGGGTTGCCCGGGAGTGGGAGAATGACGCTCGTGAGCAACCCAGACCACGGCCATCACCGCATGCCGCACCGCAAGCTGGAGCAGTCCACCAAGCTTCAGAACGTGCTCTACGAGATTCGTGGACCGGTACATGCCCACGCCGCCCGGCTGGAGGCGGAAGGCCACCGGATCCTCAAGCTCAACATCGGCAACCCCGCACCGTTCGGTTTCGACGCGCCGGACGTGATCATGCGCGACATGATCGCCGCGCTCCCGTACGCGCAGGGGTATTCCGAGTCCAAGGGCATCCTGTCGGCACGGCGCGCGATCGTCACCCGCTACGAGCTGGTCGCCGGATTCCCCGAACTCGACGTCGACGACATCTACCTGGGTAACGGTGTGTCCGAGCTCATCACGATGACGATGCAGGCGCTCCTCGACAACGGCGACGAGGTGCTGATCCCGGCACCGGACTACCCGCTGTGGACGGCCATGACGAGCCTGGCCGGCGGCACCCCGGTGCACTACCTGTGCGACGAGGGCAACGACTGGAACCCCGACATCGCGGACATCGAGTCGAAGATCACCGACAAGACCAAGGCGTTGCTGGTCATCAACCCGAACAATCCGACGGGTGCGGTGTACTCGATGGAGGTGCTGCAGCAGCTCGTCGACCTGGCGCGCAAGCATCAGCTGCTGCTTCTCGCGGACGAAATCTACGACAAGATCCTCTACGACGACGCCAAGCACATCTCACTCGCCACGCTGGCCCCGGACCTGCTGTGCCTGACGTTCAACGGCTTGTCGAAGGCGTACCGCGTCGCCGGCTACCGGTCCGGTTGGGTGGCCATCACGGGCCCGAAGGAACACGCCGCGGGTTTCCTCGAGGGACTCGACCTGCTCGCGTCGACGCGTCTGTGCCCGAACGTGCCCGGTCAGCACGCCATCCAGGTGGCGCTCGGTGGGCACCAGAGCATCGAAGACCTGATTCTGCCGGGTGGGCGACTGCTCGAGCAGCGCGATGTGGCCTGGGAACGCCTCAACATGATTCCCGGTGTCTCCTGCGTGAAGCCGAAGGGCGCGCTGTACGCATTCCCGCGCCTCGACCCGAACGTGTACGAGATCTACGACGACGAGAAACTGGTCCAGGACCTTCTACTGCAGGAGAAGATCCTGATGGTGCAGGGCACCGGCTTCAACTGGCCGGACCACGACCATCTCCGCATCGTGACGTTGCCGTGGGCGCGTGATCTCGCTGTCGCCATCGAGCGGTTCGGAAATTTCCTCACCAGCTACAAGCAGTAGGATCGAGACACAGCAAGCGACACGCGCGTCGCTTGCGTGTCTCCTGGGGGAAAAGCATGGTCACCAGCACCCGCGCGCGTTTCGGACAATTCGTCCACCGGCGACGGCGTTTGCTGAACCTCACACAGGACGAGGTCACGGCCGCGGGTGGCCCGTCCGACGCAGCTCAGACGCGTGCCGAGAACGGGACCGGCCCGGATCCGAGCATCGAGACCCTCCGCAAACTGGACGTCGCGCTCCGCTGGGCTCCGGGCAGCGCGGCTCGCACCCTCGACGGCGGTCATCCGACCCCGCTCGAGGCGCTCGACGGGGAGGACCGGTCGCCGACCGCGCGCCCGCTGACGCTCGGGCCGTCGGAGATTCCGCTGGATCTGGACACGATCATCGAGATCCTGGGGCCGCATACCCAGATCACCAAGCTGAGCGCGGCGCATCCCGACGTTCCGGGGCTGGCCGAGGCAGCGGGGGAACTGAGCCGGGTTGTCTCGAAGATCACCGGCGCGTACGTGACGCGGTTGCTGGAAGTCAACGGAGGACCCGCCGGGCCGCGCCAGCCGCTGGTCGAATTCGCATTCGGCCACCTGCTGGAGGAACCGTCCACGGTCACCGACCCGCGTGAACTGGAGGAAGCACGGTATCGCCGCTTCCTCTACGGCCGGGGAGACGGCCTCGACGCCGCCACCCGGGAACGCTTCTGGCGGCGATGGGAGGACGCGGTGAAACTCGTGGCCACCGAGGATCCCGAACGCAGCGGAGACGCGGAGGTGAACGCATGAACGGCGTGCCACTGTCGGTGCGGGTCAACCGCCTCTTCTCGCTGGCTCACGATCTCGACGGTCCCGAACCGGGCGAAGACACCGTCGCCGCGGGTGTGTCGCGGATACTCGGCCGGCCCGTCGAGCCGTCCGAGATCGAGTCCCTGCGCAGGAACGATCACCACGCGCCCGAGCCCGACGTCCTGCGGGCGGTCGCGCAGCACTTCCACGCCCCCGAGCAGTACCTCGCCGCCGACGGCTACCACGACTACGACACGCTGGTCCGTTTCAAGATCGCGGTCCGCGAGGCCGGTGTCCGGCACCTGTCGATGCGATCGCTCGATGCGTCCGCGGAGCCGACCACCGCGGAGATGGAATCGCTGATTCCCCTTCTGGAGAATCTGCGGCGGAGTCGCGGACCGCTGCCGGTCGCGACGCCGGACCGCCGTCAGACCTGAGCGGGGACGCGCGCCGACGGGTCGGCGGGGCCGCCGAACTGAGGGAGGCGACGCGCCCACAGTTCGGCCGCCACGTGCTCGGCGTCCCGCCAGTGATCGGCCAGCCGGGCCAACTCCCACGGTTCGCCGCCGACGTCGGTCGTGAACAGGTGGGCCGTCCCGCCCGTGCCGTGCGCCCGGTGACCGGCCCTGCGGGCCAGGCACGCGAGGTGCAGCCGCGTCGCCGTGACCACGGGTGGTGCGGCGCCGGTATGCCCGCCGAGTTCGAACACCACGTGCCGGTCGAGGATCATGATCGCGTCGCGAATCTCGACGCTCATGCGGTCCAGGCGGCTACGGGCCGACAGTGCCCGGCGATCCGCCGGTCGCAGTTCCAGGACCACTTCGGGCACAGCGGCGGTCAGGGTCCGCCACATCGGTTGCAGACGCCGGGCCACCTGCCGCGACCGCCGCCGGTGACCGAGCACCCGCGCCACCGGTCCGACCGAGATGAGCGCGCCCGCCGACACGACGAGCAGGCGGATGAACGCCCCCGAGTCGCTGTGCGATTCGGTCAGGGCGTTGTCTTCGCTGACCGCGTTGACCACGCCGGTCGTCACGACGACCCCCATGTCGAACACCTCGAACAACGACAGGGCGATGACCGCGAGAAACACCCGGCGCTCGCGTCCGGGTGTCGCGGTGCGCACGGCCTTCAGCGAGATCCAGAGGTTGAGCAGGGCGACGGACAGGATCGGAACCGCGTAGGTGATGCAGTACGCCGTGAAGGGCCAGCCACCCTCGTCGGCGATGGCGACGCCGCGCGATCGCGCCGGTGTGCTCAGGCCGATGAGGATCGCTCCCGCGACGGCACACATCGACAGCGAGACGACGTGGATGCGGGGAAGGCGCGCCGGGCCGAGCGCCCACGCGGAGAACAGGCTGATCAGCGACGCCGCGGTGAGGATGATGCAGACGTTGCTGAGGGTGTTCGCGAACCCGTACCCGTACCAGCGGTCGAGCCAGGTCTGTGCCAGTGATCGCTGCAGGACCAGGGAGAGGGACGCGAAGACGAGGGCGGCGTTCATCCGGCGTTCGGCGACCGTCGACCGGACGAGAACCAGGCGCAGGAGAGTCGTTCCCCAGACGACGGCGAGGAGCGGCCAGCTCACATAGGTGGGCGGTTCGTACACGGCGTCAGAACGTTCCGAGCATCCGCGACACCCGTGCGTCACCGACGGTGTCGTCGCTCGTCCCCGCTCGACGACCCGCCATGATCAGGGTGGCGAGAAGCTCCGCCTCGTATTCCTGGTCGTTCGAATAGTTGGACCGGCCGAGCATGTGGACCACGCGCGCGGTGTCGACGGTCGGCGCTGCCGCCGACAACACCGTCGAGTCGACGGAGGTGTCCCCGATCGTGTCGCGGTCGTGGCCGAGCTCCATGTGCGCCAGTTCGTGGCAGATGATGTGGGTGGCGTGCACGTCCGATGTCCCCGCTGCGTACAGGATCAGGTCGTCCTCGGCCCGTGCGAGCCAGAGGCCGGAATGACCGCCCTGGACCAGGGCGTGCGAGACGGGGACCAGGTGAATCGGGCGCCCACGACGGGCCGCGACGCCGGCGACGAGCTGATCCCTGTTCCAGGGCACGGGAATACCCATCTCCGCCACGATCCGGCGAAGATGGTTGCTGGATCGCGACTGCCGCGAGATTCGCACTGGAACACCTCCGAACGGCCATAATCCTAGGCCGTCGGGGTACGAGGTCACGACATGTGGGCGATTTCACCTGCCCGGTTGACGAATACCCCTACCGTGTCGGTACATTGGCAACCGGCACCTCGAGTGCCTCGAGCACCTGTCGCCCCTCCCCCCCTGTGGGCGCCAGGTTGGTGGCGGGGTCACCCCCCCCTGTACCCCGCCACCCAGCTCGGCAAATCTCTCCACGCAGCGGCTCTGCGTCCGCGGAACACACCCCTCGTTCGGAGTTCCGGACCACCCTGCGTGGAGTTCGGCGTTCGCTGCAGATTAGCTGCTGCGTGCCATGCTTCGATATCTAATCACACCGGCGACATATAAGCGACACGAGAGCAATACGAGCCGGACAGCGTGGCAACACTGGTCATCGCACGCCACTTCCGTCACAGCGTCTCCGGTCACCGTCCGACTACCCTGTCGTGCGTGCCGAGACAATCCCCCCAGCAGCCGACGCGATGCGGCCGATGAGCGAATTCCACGGACACGGACATGGCCACGGCCACAGCGACGGACCGGCCCCGATGGGGCCCGTGGCCGCCAAGGTGGTCGTCGGACTCCTCGTCGCCATCGGCGTCGCGGTGCTCATCGGCGTTATCGCGTTGTGGCCCGGCAAGCCAGGCGTCGACGTCGAACAGCCCTTCCAGAGCGCCCAGGGCGGTGCGGTCGTCACGGAGTCGGGCACGGTCACGATGCAGAACATCGGCGACTGCGGAAGTCCGTCGGCCGGACGCGTCTTCACCGGCACCCCGTTGCCGCCGCCCGCGGGCGCGTACGAGTGCCAGCGCAGCATCGTCGACATCGAGTCCGGTCCCAATACCGGCACCCAGACGCTCCTCGAAATCATTCCCGGCCCCGGGCAGCCCGACCTCCGGGTGGGCGAGAACATCCGGCTGTCCCGTCAGACGGACGTGAACGGCACCACGGAGTATTCGTTCGAGGACTATGCCCGCGGCCTGCCCGTCACCCTCATTGCCCTCGCGTTCGCCGTCGTCGTGATCGCGGTCGCGCGGTGGCGCGGATTCCGGGCACTCGTCGGCATTGTCGTCTCGTTCGGCGTGCTCGTCCTGTTCACGCTCCCGGCCCTGCTGGACGGACAACCCGCGATCCCGGTGGCCCTCGTCTCCGGCGCCGTGATCCTGTATGCCGTGCTGTATCTCGCGCACGGTGTCTCCCTGCGAACGAGTTCCGCGTTGCTGGGCACTCTCGCGTCGATGCTGGTGGCGGCGATCCTCTCCTACGCCACCATCGAGATGACTCGTCTCACTGGGCTTTCCGAGGAGCAGAACACCAACGTCCAGACGTACATACAGCACGTCAGCATCACGGGACTCCTGCTCGCCGGCTTCATCATCGGCTCGCTGGGTGTGCTCAACGACGTCACCATCACGCAGGCGGCGTCCGCGTTCGAACTGGCGTCGCTGGACCGCGACGCGTCCCGGCGGCAGATCTTCGGTTCAGCGATGCGCGTCGGTCGCGATCACATCGCCAGCACCGTCTACACCCTCGTCCTCGCGTATGCCGGCGGGGCGTTGCCGTTGCTGTTGCTGTTCAGTGTGGCGGGGCGGTCGATCCAGGACGTGCTGCTCAGTGATGCCGTGGCCATCGAGATCGTGCGTTCGGCGGTCGGTGGCATCGCCCTGGCACTGTCGGTTCCGCTGACCACCGCGATCGCGGTGATGTTGGCACGTCCGATCGGCGCGGGTCCCTCCGGCGGGGTGCCCGCGATCAAGCCGTCACGCGGTGGCCGCCATTCCAAGTAGCGCGGCGTCCGCTAGCTGAAGACGCCGAACTCCCGGAGGACGATGAAGATGATGGCGATGATCATCAGCGCGTAGACGGTCAGCATCGTCACTTTGGCCGCGTGCTCGCTGGTGGGCGGGAACATCTTCAGGATCGGCTTGGAGTAGGCGACGAGCCGGCGCGTGTCTGCCGGCGCGGCCGCCGAGGGCCTGGGAACGTTGGGAGTGCTGTGGAACTCCGCCGGATTTGCAGTCACTGCACACATCCTCTCTACGCCGGAACCGTTCCCATCGTAGGCCCGGAGAACGGCGGCGACTACGTTCCGGGGAACCTGGGAAGTTCGGGTAGTTGGAGCGGCGGCAACTGGATCTGCGGCAGACCGGGGAACAACGGCGCGGGCGGTGGGGGCGGCGGTGCGGGCGCCGGCTCGGGAATCCGGATCTGCGACGCCGTCTGGATCGGCGCTTCGACGGCCTCGGACGTCGGAGGCGTCGGGGGCGTCGTCGGCGACGGCGTGGCCACCTGGGTCATGACCGGCGACTCGGTGGTGAGTTGCGTGGTCACCGGCTGAGACGAGCCCTCGGTGCGGGCCAGCAGGTTCTTGCCGTACCCGAGCCCGAGACCGATCACCGCGACCACGGCGAGTGCGCTGCCCGCCAGTGCGGCCCCCCGGATCTGGGGCTTGGCCACCTGCTGACTCGGCGGCGGTGCGGCGGCGCTCAGCCAGGACGGAGTACTCGACGGCGCACCGGTGCGTGCGACGGTCGCGCTCGGAGCCTGGTAGGTGGATACGACTGCGTCCGGTGCGGACTGCGGCGTGTATGGCGGCGGGAGGACCCTGGCGACCTCGGCGGGTGGCTGCACCACCTGCTGGGCGAGCAGCGCAGCACCCTGTGCCGCAACGAGTTCGGGGTGATCGGGAACCACGACCGGCAACCCGAGCCACGACTGCAGCACCGACCGGACGAGGGGAATGCGGGCACCGCCGCCGATGAGCACCACGGCGTCGGCGGTTCGTCCCGACCTCGTGACGACGTCGCGGGCGAGGCGTGCCGAGGATTCGACGGTGACACCGATCAGCGCGTCGAAGACGTCGCGAGACAGCAACAGCAGCCCGCCGTCACCGGGCACCGCGACGGCGCCGCCGGTGGACAGCCGCTCCTTCGCCTCACGACAGCGGAGGTCGAGCGCGAGGCCGGCGGCCGCGCCGCCGGGCTCCTCGATCCGCTTGTTCTCCAACTGGTTGTCGCGGATCAGCCGGTCGAAGACGTCTCCGCTCACCGTGTCGGTGCGGACCGTCTCCACCACCTCCCCCGTCGCCCGGTCGACGACGCTCACGGTGAGCCCGGAGCTGCCCAGGTCGTAGAACACGAGCGTCGCATGGTCGCCGAGGGCGCCCGAGACGTCGAGGAACTTCAGTGCCGCCGACGCTTCGGTGACGAGTTGGTAGTTGACGAGTTGCTGCCGGGCCATCGCCGCCTGAACGGCGCCTGCCTGGGCTTCGTCGCGGTAGGCGACCCCGGTGGCGTGGACCTGCCCGGCGTCGGGTGCCCCGGCGAGGACGACGCCGATCGATTCGGCGGCGAGTTCCTCCGGAAGGTCCCGCCCCGCGGCGACGACCTGGGCCCGGAAATCGGGGACGAGCCGGCTCCCGGCGTCGTCACGGTTCACGGAGTCGGGTCGTGCCAAGCGCACCGCGCTCGCACCGACCGACACACCTAGAACCGAACTCATGGGCCGCCTAACTCGACTGTGCACGGGTTCGATCCGGAATCCCCCCACTCCATGGCCCGCAGTCTAGCGAAGCGGTCCGACGGAGCAACCGAGCAACCGTTCGGCGAGAGGCAACTCAGAAGTTGCTCGCGATGATCACTCCCGCGATGCCCGTGCCCAGCGGCACGAACGTGCACGGCGGCACGATCGCGTGTGCAGGATCGAGCGTGTTGAGAACCAATTGCTGCGAGAACGCGTCGTAGGGCAGGTTGAAATGTCCGGTCTGATCGAGCGGGCACAGGTCCTGGACGAGGATGTTGGTTGCACCGGGATCGTGCAGCGCGACGTTGGTGTACGGCTGGATCACCTCGTCGTACCGCGTCCCGATCGTGGTGTATTCGACGCCGGGGACGGTGTCGCCGCCGGCGTTGAGGGCGGTGAGGAACGGCGATCCCTGCACCTGCTCGGCGAGGGCCTCCGAACCGATCCCCACTATCAACTCGTTGCCACCGGGCAGCGTCTGCAGAGCCGTCGCGATCCCGAAGAACGTTCCACCGTAGGACGGTGACGCGAGACCGACCCAGCGGTTCACCTTCGAGGACCCGCCGAGCCTGTTGATGTAGTACCGGGCCACCGTCGCGCCCTGCGAGTGCCCGACCAGGTCGACCTTTTCCGCACCGGTTACGGCCAGGACATCGTCGACGAACACCTCGAGTTCGGCCGCTCCCTCGGTCATCGTCTGCATCCCGAAGTGTTCGGTGCCCGGTTTCCGTCCGTAGTTCAGGGCGAACACGCAGTAGCCGGCGGACTTCAGTTTCGGGCTCAACCCGGCCCAGTTGGAATAGGCACTGCCGTCGCTGCCGTGTACGAGGATCACGGGGTGGGGGTGCGCGGGACCGGGGCGGCACGAGAAATCGTTGGTCCCGGGCGGCGCCGAATGCGGATGGTGTTTCGCGAACGAGATGGCCGCGCCGGCGTCGGATTGCGCCGGCCCCGGCAGGGTCGGTACTTCCGCCGCCTGAGCCGGGGCGACCCCGAGTGCACAGATACTGACAACGGCAGCGAGGAATGCGAGTCGGGATCCGTGACGTGCCTTCGACATCGCCAGCCCTCCGTTGCGATTGAGGCTGACGCTACCGCCCGCGATGTTGCCGGGAGCGGAGATCGTCAACCCGTTATCGCAGGTAGCCGCAAGGTCACAAACCGTTATCCGAGGGCGCTACCCCTCCCGAGACCTCGATAGACCCACCCTGCGGTGCGCCAGTCCGCGGCGTCGAGACAGTTGCGGCCGTCGACCATCACCCGGGCCCGGACCACGTCGTTCAGATCCTCCGGTTTCAGGGCCGCGAACTCCGCCCACTCGGTGAGCAGCAGCACCGCGTCGGCGTTGTCACATGCCTCGACCGCCGACGTCGCATAGTTCAGCGTCGGGAACAGTCTGCGTGAGTTGTCCAGGGCTTTCGGGTCGTAGACGCTGACCACCGCCCCGTGCAACTGCATCATTCCCGCGACGTTGAGTGCCGGCGAGTCGCGGACGTCGTCGGATTCGGGTTTGAAGGCCGCGCCGAGCACGGCGACGTTGGCGCCGAGCAGCGAACCTCCGCACACCTGCGCCGCCAACTCCACCATCCGGGTGCGGCGCCGCATGTTGATGCTGTCGACCTCCCGGAGAAAGTGCAGGGCCTGGTTCGCCCCCAGCTCACCCGCCCGCGCCATGAACGCGCGGATGTCCTTGGGCAGGCAGCCGCCGCCGAAGCCGAGACCGGCGTTGAGGAATCGCCGGCCGATCCGCGCGTCGTATCCCAGGGCGTCGGCAAGCTGGGTGACATCGGCGCCGGTGGCCTCGCACACCTCGGAGATGGCGTTGATAAACGAGATCTTGGTGGCGAGGAACGCGTTGGCCGAGACCTTCACCAGTTCCGCGGTGGCGAGGTCGGTGACCAGGAACGGAATGTCCTCACCGAGCAGGCGGGCATACAGTTCGCGCAACTCGGCCTCCGCGCGTCCGGGGCGTTGCCGGTCCACACCCAGCACCATCCGGTCGGGGTGCAGGGTGTCCTCGACGGCGAAGCCCTCCCGCAGGAATTCCGGATTCCACGCCACCTCCACGGCGTCACCCGCCGGCGCGAGCGCCCGGGCCCGCGCACCCAGCTCCGCCGCCGTCCCGACGGGAACGGTCGACTTGCCGACGATGACGGCGGGACGATCGAGCAGCGGGGCGAGGGTGTCGATCACCGAGTGCACGTGCCGCAGGTCCGCGGCATACTCCCCCTTCTTCTGCGGGGTACCGACACCGAGAAAGTGGAGGTCCGCGAACTCGGCGGCCTCGCTGTACGACGTGGTGAAGTGCAGTCGGCCGGCGTCGATGTTCCGGCGCAGAACCTCCCCCAGCCCGGGCTCGTAGAACGGGACCTCCCCGGACGAGAGTTTCGCCACTTTCCCGGGATCGATGTCGACGCCCAGGACCTCATGGCCCAGTTCCGCCATACAGGCGGCGTGGGTGGCTCCCAGGTATCCGGTTCCAAACACGGTGCAGCGCATGCACCCTTGATAACCAGCGCAGGTGAGCGCGATATTTACCCGACTGATGTTCGAAGCCAACAGTGCGTGTACGAACGGTGCGAGGCGAGACCCTATGCTTCGCCCATGCATGTTCTCTTCGTCTGCACCGGAAACGTCTGTCGCTCCCCAACGGCTGAGCGCCTCGCAGTGGCATACGCCGAGGAGCTCGGGATCACCGATCTGACTGCCGAAAGCGCAGGTACCGAGGCCGTGGTCGGTGAGGCGATGGAGCCCACCGCCGCGCAGGTCCTCGAAGGTCTCGGCGGCGACCCCGGTAGGTTCACTGCCCGACTTCTCACCGCCGATCTCGCGGTGGACGCCGATCTGGTTCTGACGATGACCGAGAGCCACCGTGACAAGGTTCTGGCCTTGGCTCCCGAGCAGTTGAAGAAGACGTTCACCCTGAAGGAGGCCGCCCGACTGGCCGAGGTGTCGGACGCCAAGACCGTCGCCGACCTGGCGTCGGCCCGTCCTCAGCACAAGTCGGACGGGACGCCGGAGGACATTTCCGATCCGATCGGCAAGGACGAGGAGACGTTCCTGAACGTCGGGTCCGAGATCGCCGAATTCCTGGGTGTGATCGCGCGGAGCATCCGCCTCTGAGGTCGTCGCCTACCCCGGTTCAGGGCCGCCGCGGCGGATATCGACATGCTGCTCCAGTTCGATGGCCAGGACGCCCGGGACTGCTTCGAGGGCTGCGAGTCGGCTCGCGGGGACGGAACCGGAAATGATTCCGATCGTGCGGTGCACCGCGTCGATCCGCATGCCCTCCTCGGCCAGCGCGACGCCGACCACGTCGATGTCCTCGACGTGGTCGGCGTCCACCGTGACACTGATTCCGACAATGCCCGGCACGATACGTCGAGCCCTTCTATCCGGATGCCTGGATCAGCCCGGCGCCGACATCGAGTGACGGCAACCTGAGCCGCCTGGAATGCTGGGTGAGCAGGGACCACAGATCGCGGCCGGTGCGCCCGGTCGTCTCGCACCACAGGGCAGCGATACCCGCGACGTGCGGGGTGGCCATACTTGTTCCGTTCTTCGAGCCGTACCGCACGGGCATCGGCACCGACGAGAACACCCGCACGCCAGGTCCTGCCACGTCGATCTGACCACCGGCGACGGGGTTGCTCGCAGCAGAGAAATTGGCCAGCCCGAGATCGGGGTCGACGGCAGCGACGGCCATGATCGACGGACTGTTGGCGGGTACGCCGACCAGTCCCGGGCGTCCGGCGGTCCTGTTCGCGTTGTTGCCGGCCGCGGCCACGATCAACGCTCCGGCCGCCAGCGCCCGCTGCCCCACCGTCTCGTAGGCGACCGACACCGTCGCGACCTCGGCACCGAGCGACATCGAGACGATCTGACAACCGTTGGCGATGGCCCACTCGATGCCTGCGAGGATCCCACCGTCCACGCCACGCCCCTGATCCGACAGAACCTTCCCGACGAAGATGTCGGCTCCGTGAGCCACTCCGTATCGGCGGGTGCCGGCCGCTGCCGCCGGACCGCAGGCCGTTCCGATGCAATGCGTGCCGTGTCCGTGCCCGTCCTGGGGTGCTGCGCCCGGAACGAACGACTGGGCCGTGATGGTGCGACCGTGGAAATCCGGGTGGATAAGGTCGAATCCGGTGTCGAGGACGGCGATCCTGACACCGCGCCCACTGCACGCCGACGTCGTGGTGCGCGTCGCCTGCAGTCCCCACGTGAACTCCGGCGTATCCAGGAAGTGCTCGGTGTCTTCTGCCGCGACTGCACCGTTCTCAGGCGGTGCGATGTCTACGACGGTGTCTTCACTGTCCAGCGCATAGTGGACCAACTCGGGTTCGACCGAGAGGACCGCGACGTCGGGCGAGGCGGCTGCCGTGCGGAGTGCGGCCAACTGGTCTGGGTCCGCGGTCACCACTGCAATTCCGAGTTCGTCGAATAGAACCGCGTCGGACACTCCCGCCAGTTCGAGATCCATTGCCGACGAATCGAACTCGCTACTTCTTGTTACGGTCGAGACGCCGGTGAGGGACCGTAAGAGTGCTGTGGGACCCGCTCGCCTCCCGTCGTCCGTGAACACCACGACCTGACGGCCCGTCGTCTCGGCCCGCGAATCGGCGACGGGCCCGTCGCCGTCACGGTCGGAATCTTGTGGAAATATCACTGTTTCGTCCTTTACTATGGATCGCGGCGCGCTCGTCGTCGCGTCAATGTGTCTAATTACCTTCAGTTTTCGATCGCCGGTGACGCTCGTGGGACTCCCTCACTCTCCGGTGTGGGCTCCCGAATTCCGCGAGTGGCGCGCTACCCGAATTTGTGTCGGGCCGGGCTGTCGGGGTGAGTAGTTAGGTTCATGCGACCGCAGAGATCACGTGGTACCAGTCGACGACGACGGACCTCACTCCGATCGATGCGATCATCGTCCGGATCGGACCGTCCAGGCTCAGCTGGCTGTCCACGTGCCGAGCATCGGAGCAACCGCAGATGCACTGTGCGGCCCGCAACCCGATCAGGATCTCCGGAGAGGATTCGGATCGGCTGCCCTCGATGAGGAGGGCCTCCTCGTCGACGCCGCGAACCGCGATGTCATGTCCGTCGGCCACGTCGCCGACGATCAGTGCAAGGTAGTCGATGTCGGTGTCCTCGTCGCGAGTGGCGATCAGTCGTGCCGTGCACGCTCCCACCGGCACGACTTCGTCCAACACCAGGACAGCGGACTCGGATTCATGGAGTTCGACTCGTCTCGCCGTCCAACTGAAGAAGGGTTCCGGCCGCGCGGTCATGACATGCTCCTGTAGTTCGACGCAATAACTTTCCGCAGTACCCATTCAGCGTGGCCGGGATGTCGGCTAATCTCGCGAGTAGCGTCCTACCCGATCGTGCGGACACGCCTTCGGTCGATCTCGAAACCGAACTCGTGCCCGTGTCGCACTATTCAATCCATCGACATCTCAGGAGTACTGCAGCCTAAAGCGGCTCCAAGGTTGTATTGCACTGCTTCGCTGGATAACTCGCGCCCAATACTCGTCACGGTGCTGTCCCCCGTGCCGCGAGAAACTTAGAATCAATGCATGGGTCCGACGTGGCCTCTGATTCAGCGGCAAGTCGAGTTCGACGCGATCACCGCGTCGCTCACGACTCGGTCCGGGGGATGCGGTGTCGTCCTCACGGGCGATCCCGGCGTCGGCAAGACCACCCTCGCGCGGTTCGCCACCGAGTCGTTGCCACGTGAGGTGAAATGGGTGGCGGGCACCGAATCGGCTCGGAGCATCCCGCTGGGTGTGTTCGCGCATCTGGTCGGCGCGTCCACCTCCCGGGATCCAGTCGCCTTTCTGTCGGCGGCGCGGCAGGCGCTCCTCGACGATGGCCACAGTCGTGATGTGGTGATCGGTGTCGACGACGCGCACCTCCTCGATCAGCTCTCGGCGACATTCCTTCATCAGCTTGCCCTCGACAGGGCCGTGCACATCGTCGCCACCGTCCGCAACGGCGAGACCGTACCCGACGCGATCACGTCGTTGTGGAAGGACGGTCACCTCCTGCGGCTCGAACTGGCGCCGTTCAGCCGAGAACAGAGCATCGAGTTGATCGAATCCGTGTTGGACTGCCCGCTCGAGGGGCTGAGCGCGGACATGATTTGGGAGGCGTCCGGCGGGAACGCGTTGTTCGTCCGGCATCTGGTGGAGGGCGCCCTCGAAGCGGGGACGCTGCGACGCTCCGGTGGCGTCTGGCAGTTGCGGGGGCGTGCCGCCATCACGTCCGAACTCGCTTCCCTGTTGGAGCACCGGATCGATCAGATCCCGCACGACGTGTTGCGGGCATTGCAGCTCCTCACTTTCTGCGAGCCGCTCGATCTGGACATCCTCGGGCAGCTGGCCGGTGACGACGCGGTGGAGGAGGCCGAGCGACGCGGCCTCGTCAGAATCGTCGAGGATGGACACCGCCTCGACGTCCGTTACACGCATCCGCTGTTCGGTGAGGTGATTCGACGACGGGTGGGGCGCGCAGCAGGGCGGCGACTACGCGGACGGCTCGTGGAGGCCCTGAGCAGCCGGGCCGTGGTCGGATCTTCGAATCGGATTCGCCTGGCAGAGCTGGCTCTCGACAGCGATCGGTCGGCCGAACCCGGTCTGTTGGTGAACGCCGCGGAGGATGCGATCGGTTTGGCGAATGTCCCTCTGGGGGAACGGCTCGCGCGCGCGGCGCTCGACCAGACCGGGACCTTCGAGGCCGCCGACCTCCTGGCCCGAGCACTGCTGTGGCAGGGCCACGCCACCGAGGCGGAATCGTTGCTGCTGTCTTTTTCACCCGACAGCCTGGACCAGGTGCAACTGGTGCGCTGGGGTACATCGCGGATCGCAAACCTGTTCTGGGCGAGCGGCGAGTCGGAGAAGGCCGACGAGGTCCTCGCGGTTCTCCGCGAGAAGGTCACGCATCCCAGTCTCGTTCCGATCATCGAGGGCATCGGCTCGGTGTGCGCGGTGTTCGAGAATCGGCCCGAGGAAGCAGCAGCGGCGGCGAAGGCGATTCTGGCCGCCGACCGAGTACTGCCCTGGGCGATCGAGTGGGCGTACTTCGGTGGCGGGTTGTCCCTGGCACTCATGGGACGCGGCGGCCAAGTGCCGGAACTGGCGGCACGCAGCGCTGCGGTGGCCGATCAGATCGACGGGTTGCTGAGGTTCCCGGCCGCGCACGGCGAGATCCTCGCGTTGACCCTCACCGGACAGTTCGCCGCGGCGCAGCGCCGGGCCGAGGAATACCTCTCGTTGGCGTCCAGCGGCCGCTACGTTGCGTGGGGACTCGCGAACATCCTGGTGGGAACCGTGGAACTTGCCCGCGGTCGGTTCACCGACGCCGCGGGTCGACTCGAACAGGCGATCGCCGCCCTCAACGTCGGCGATACCGCCGATGCGATCTCGTGGAGTTTCCCCGCCTACATCGTCCTCGGTCAGGCGTACTCGGAACTCGGTCGCATTCACGAGGCTGACGGGATCATCACCGCGGCGCAGGCTCGGAACGGCCGGCACGTTGCCGTGTTCGGGCCCCAACTGATGATGTCGCAGGCGTGGCTCGCCGCAGCACGAGGAGAAACCTCGCGGGCCGTCGACCTATCTCGGTCGGCGGCAGAGTGCGCTTGTAAATCAGGGCAATTCGGCATCGAGGCGGTCGCGCTTCACCTTGCCACCCGGTTCGGCGACACCACTACCGCCACTCGTCTCGCAGAGTTGGCCGACATCTGCGACGGCGAATATGTCGACATCGTTGCGCGGCATGCGGCGGCAGTCGCGGCAGTAAACGGATGCGGTGTGGCTTCGGCAGCAGCCGAGTTCGAGAGGATCGGTGCCTTGCCGGATGCCGCTGACGCTTACGCTCGGGCGGCGATCGCGTTCACGAATGCCGGCGATAAGCGGCGTTCGATCGAGTGCGCTGCCGCGGCCGAAGCCCTGTCGGCACGATGCGATCACATGTCGTCACCCGCGCTGGTGGAGGCGGCCCATCCACTCCCCCTCACGAGTCGTGAACGGGAAGTGGGGTCGATGGTTGCGGCCGGATTGTCGAACCGCCAGATCGCCGATCGGTTGTTCGTGTCTGTGCGGACAGTGGAGGGTCATATCTACCGTGCGTGCATCAAGCTCGACGTCGCCGATCGCAACGGTCTTGCGCAGGCGATGGGCACGACGGTTCGGTGACACCCGCCGGACTCCGGGCACGACGACATGCCGGCTCGGCAACAGGAATCATCCTGTTGCAGAGTCGGCGTGGTGCGCTGTGTCGCGTGGTCAGGATGCTCGGGGCCGGGCCCGGTTGTGCGCCGGCAGTGGCTTCCGTTCCCAGTCGACCTGCCGCGGTGGGATGAACGTGGGGTGCCGGTCGACGCCCATCTCTATCTCCCAGTCGCTGTGATGCAGCAAGCGGTGGTGGAATCCGCAGAGCAGCACCAGGTTGCCCATGTCGGACGGCCCGCCTGCGGACCAGTGAATGATGTGGTGACCTTCGCACCACGACGGCGGCGCACCACACCCGGGAAATGCGCATCCTCGATCCCTCGCCACCAACGCTTTTCGCTGCCTCTTCGTGACGGTCCGAGTGGAAATACCGAGATCGAGTGGCGCCCCGTTCTCGTCGAGCACGATCGGCGTATAAATCGAATCGCAGCTGAGGAGCCGGGCCGCCCTGAGACTCAGCGGCCCCATCCACTCCGTCCACGCCACTCCATCGACGGCGAAAAGCGAGTCGTCGGACGAAGCGGCATCCTGCTGTGCTCGTGCACTGCAGTCGGTGTGGTCGGCGAGATCATTGACGTTCACGTGGAGCGAGACGTGTGGTCGTTCGCCGCCTTCTTCGCCGGCGATCCCGGAGTCGAGGTAGCGGCGAAGGAGTTCAGTGAACCCGTCCGCCCGTCGCTGCCCGGGCGTGCGACTGTCTTTGGTGCCGTCCTGCGCGGGCCTCGGCTTGGACAGTCCCGACAGCGCCGAGAGCAGCATTTCGCCGGTAACGGCATCCAGGTCGCCTTTAACGGCGACGCGGCCGTTGAGCGTCTTGGAGGCGTGGAACTCGTTGAGTTCGGTGTCTTCACTGGGCGGCGGATCGTCGGATTCGAAGGCGCGTTCCAGTCTGGCGATCACGGCGCGCACCGCATCCGTGTTGGCGGTCGGACCGGTTGCGGCGAACAGCAAAGCATTTCGGCAGTCATCCAACGCTTCGAGCGGCATACCCTTGGGCGGCCGTTCGCAGAACTTCATGATCAGCGCAGCATGCTCCGCCGAAATGTTGGTGTCGAAGAACTCGTCGGCGATTTCCGGTTGGAGACGCAAACCTCGGCTCAACAGCACGATTCGCCCCGCAGCACCTACCTCGAGCAACGTCTTGGAGGCCAGCCACATCTTGGCGTTCGGAAATCCCAGCACGTCGACCTTGC
>NZ_JBLWIT010000043.1:0-77611 GCF_048381435.1 Rhodococcus mengyinensis
GGCGATCAGCCGCTCGGCCTCCTGCAGCTGCGACGTGGTGTCGATCTGCGCGACGGTCGAATCGGCCTGCTGGCTGAACACGACCGACTTGACGCTCCACAGCGGATCGCCGGGTGCGGCGTTGTACGAGAAGATGGTGGCGCCACCCATGACGACCGCGATCGCGGCGGCAGCGCCTGCGATGGGTCGCAACAAGCGGAGCTTGCTGCGGGCAGCGCTGCGTGCGGAACGGGCGTCCGAGGCGTCGATCGCCGCGATCACGTCGTCCAGCAGCGGCCCGGTCGGCATCGGCGTCGCCACGATGTCGGCGCGCCAATTGGTCAGCAGAAGCGCGAGCTCGTACTGCTCCGGCGAATCCGTTGCGACGGGACCGCCGCCGGCGATCGCGTCGATCAAAGCGTCGTCGCGGCGCACTGCCGCGACGTCCACCGGTGCGTCGTCTCCTGGGAGATCGGCATCGGGATTGCCGTTGCGCTTGATGCCCCTAGCCAAACCTCTCACCTGCCCTCGTCACCCGCGCCGGCTCGTGTCGAGCCGCGCGGACAGCTCCCGCGGTACTACCCACGGCCGCGGCCGTTTTCTCGGCTGACGTACCGACCACGAGGCGGAGGATCAAGCAGTTCGTTCATCTGCCTGCTCGCGTTTCGAGTCCAGCGCCCGCTGTTCGGGTCCGTCATCGTTGACTACGACATCTAGTACGTCGGTAACGGGCTCCGACTTGTTACCGCATGGCAGGGAAGAGCGACACAAAATCGGAACCATGCGCGTCGGTTGTGGGTTTCCCGGTGTTCTCCGCACGCCGTCGGTTGCCGCAGGACCACACCCCTCCTCTGTGGGCCGACCCCGGCGCACTCGGGCGGTCCTGAGGCCCTGGGCCGGGGTCGACGTTTCTGCAAGGACATCGTCTTCGGGGTGGACGATCCTCCTAGGTGGATTATCCCACCGGTGGCCGGTACTCGGCGAGGCCCAGCTCTCGGTGGCGAGGATCCCCTGGGGCGCTCAGCACGGTGATCACCCGTGCAGAGCCACGAGAGGGTAGCGACAGGGTGGTCGCGGACCGGATCGCGTCGTGGCGGCGAAGGTACCGTGGTCGGCAAGGGGATGTGAGATGAAAGTGACGGTTTCATGCCTTCCGGCGGCACGGCGAACGTGGGGAACCTTCCCTACGAATTGACGAGTTTCGTCGGCCGCCGTCATGAGATCGCCGAGATCCGCCGTCTACTCTCCGTGTCGCGGCTCGTGACGTTGACCGGTGTGGGGGGTGTGGGAAAGACCAGGCTCGCGCTGCGGGTCGCCGCCGATTCGTCTCGTGCGTTTGACGACGGTGTGTGGTCGGTCGGGTTGGGGGAACTGTACGACCCGGGCGCGGTCGTCGACGCGGTGCTGTCGGCGTTGAACCTGCGCGAGGGGCCCGGCGCCCCGGAAACGCAGCTCGTCGAGTATCTGACGCCGCGGAAGCTGTTGCTCGTGCTGGACAACTGCGAGCACCTCGTCGGCCCGGTCGCAAACCTCGCGGAAACCCTTCTGCGCAGTTGTCCGGACGTGCGGATTCTCGCGACCAGCCGGGAGCCGTTCGGAATCGGGGGAGAGGCCGTGCTGCGGGTGCCGCCACTGACGCTGCCGGAGGCGAGGCAGCGGTCGGTGGCCGGCGGGGGGCTCGGCCATTACGAGGCGATGACCCTGTTCACCGAACGCGCGGCGACGGCGGTGCCGGGCTTCGAGATCACCGAGAGCAACGAGGGCGTGGTCGCGGCGATCTGCCGGCGTCTGGACGGTCTGCCGCTGGCGATCGAATTGGCGGCGGTGCGGCTGCGGGTGATGTCGGTCGAGCAGATCCTGCACCGGTTGACCGACCGCTTCACCTTGCTGACGACGGGTAGCCGCGGGGCGCCGTCCCGCCAGCAGACTCTCCTGGGGAGTATCGACTGGAGCTACGACTTGTGCACCCGGGTGGAGCGGGAGATGTGGGGACGGCTGACGGTGTTTGCCGGCGGCTTCGAGCTCGACGCGGCGGAAGGGATCTGTTCCGGCGGTATGACGCCGGAACAGGTTGTCGACGTGGTGGCGTCGCTGATCGACAAATCGATCCTGCTCCGGGAGGAGACGGGAGGTGCGGCGCGGTACCGGATGCTCGAGACGCTGCGTGACTACGGGGTGGAACGGTTGCAGGAGACCGGCGAATTCGCATCATTGCTACGGCGGCACCGGGACTGGTACGCACACCTGGTGCTGCGGGCGGAGTCCGATTGGATCAGTTCGCGGCAGCTGTCCTGGACCCTGCGCCTCGACGCTGAGCAGTCGAACATCGTTGCGGGTCTGCAGTTCTGCCTGACCGGCCCGCACGAGGCGAACGCGGGGATTCGGATGGCGGGCGCGATGTACCCGTACTGGCGGGTGCGGGGCAAGCTGCGCGAGGGGATGCGGTGGCTGGCGCAGCTTCTCGCGGTGCGCGGCGACGAACCCGGGCTCGAACAGATCACGGCGTTGTACGTGCTCAGTGTGCTGTCCGGGCTGCACGGCGACGCGGACGCGTCGGCAATCTATGTTCAGCGCGGCAGTGCCCTGGCGGCGCAGCTCGGCGATCGCACCGCCGCGGCACTGATGGACGATGCCGCCGGCCAGCACGCACTGATCACCCTGGATGCCCGGGCAGCGTGTGAGCACTTCGAATCCTCGCTCGCAGTATTCCGAGACGACGGCAACGTGCTGTACATGATCTGGTCCCTGTCCGGGCTCGCGGCGGCCAGTGACGCGGCCGAAGACTGGGCGCGGAGCGAGGAGTGTCAGCGGGAGATGCTTGCGCTGACCGAATCGCGCGGCGAGTTCATGTACCGGGGCTGGGCGCTGTGGGGTGCCGGGATGGGGGCGTGGCGGCGCGGCGAGTATTCCGGGGCGAAAGAGCTTGTCATGCAGGGGCTGCAGCTCGCCCGGTCGGTGGATGACCGCACCGGCGGCGCGGGGTGCATCGAGGTCCTGTCGTGGATCGCGGTGGATGAGGGTGCTCCTCGGCGGGCGGCCACGCTGATGGGTGCCGCTGAGGGCCTCGCGCGGGCCGGCTGCAGCCCCAGCATCCTCTACCCGAGGCTGCTCGTCCACCACGACCGGTACGAGGAGAAGGCCCGTGGGGCGATCGGTGACCGCGCGTTCGAGGCGGAGTTCGGGCGCGGTCTCGGGATGCGGTTCGAGGAGGCCGCTGGGTACGCCCTCGACGAGAGAGATCCGACCGCCGCGGCGGTCGGACCGGGGTCGACGACTCTCACGCGGCGGGAGCGGCAGGTCGCCGAGCTCGTCGCCGAGGGACTGACCAACAGGGCGATCGCCGACAAACTCGTCATTTCCCAGCGCACCGCTCAGGGCCACGTCGAGCACATTCTGTCCAAACTGGGGTTCACCTCCCGGACTCAGATCGCGGCCTGGGTCATCGAGCGCAGGCAGGGCGAGCCCTGATCGTTCACGCCACCCTGTCCACGGAACAGATTCCGGCACAGGTCGTTCGGCCTCGCATGGAGGGCGGAGTCTTACCGCGGGGCTCCGGTGGGGTGGGTCGGGGAGCTCGGGGTGGAGCTGCTAGTGCGGTGCAGGGGAGCCGCTACTTCGGTAATCACGCGTAAGAGGGGCTTGCTTCTCACCACCCCCGATTTCATTTGCCGCGGGCACATTGCGCACCACTAGCGGGCGGTGGTGTTGCTGCAGATCGCTCTGGTGGGCGCTGAGCGTCACGAGTCGCGTTTTCATGCGGGTTCTCAATCCGACTGGCAGTGCCCGATGCGAGAGCGCCCCAGCGCTGGGGAGCGAGTGCCCGGCTGTCGGACTCGCTGCGAACTTGGGATTGGCGGAGACGTGACACGGAGGGGCAGCGGACAGTATGTGACGGCTTGAGCATTGGCGACGCGGCTGGGCTTCCGGGCGAGTGCGACGGTGAGAACCAGATGCTGGACATACTCATCACGCGTGGGTCGAGCGGTAGCGGGCGGCTTTGGCTTGGTTGCCGCAGGTCTTCATGCTGCACCAGCGGCGACGGCGGCTGCGGGAGAAGTCGATGAAGAACCAGCCGCAGCTGTCGCAGGCGCGCACTCCTTGCGGTGGTGGGGCGAGCACGAGGGTGATGGCGCGCAGCGCCAGGATCGTGAACACGCCCTCAGCGGCCAGTGGAGTCATGGAGCCGTCGGACGCAAGGGTGATGGTGTCGCTGCCGCGAGGGGCGGTGCCGAGTAGCCGTGCGAAGGCGTCCGCGGGGATGTTGTGGCCGTCCTTCTGCGCGTCGAAGACTGTCCAGAACAGCGCACGCAAAGCGCGAGCTCCTTCAGGGCGGCCGCGATGTCGGCGAAGGCGCGTTCCGGAGGACCCATCGCAGGTAGCAGGTGGGCCCGGTCGAGCCAGGTGGCGAGTGCTTCGGCGTTGGTGAACAGGTCGGCGCCGAGTTCGGGCGTGCGGCGGTAGACGGTGTTGGCGAAGTCGAGCGCGGCGTCACCGGCGATGAAGTGGTCCTCGACCCGGGCCGTGGCGGTGGTCGCGGCAGCTCGTAGCGCAGGACAGGGCGGTCGTGCTTAGGCCTGGCAACCTCGGTGAACCCGGCTGCGGTGAAGGCGCTGGCAATGCCGGTCATCGCCGTGTCCGGTCCCGCCCTGCGCCCGGCCAGGCGTCGGGCCCAATCCAGTCGGTGACGGGCAGAGTTTGTCACACTGGCTTCATGAATGATGTCTGGCCGACCGTCCATGCGGAGCGTGCGGCGCTGATCGATGACCTCACCGACCTCACCGACGACCAGTGGGACCACCCCTCACTCTGTGGTGACTGGACCGTGCACGACGTCGCCGCACACTTGATCAACAACGCGAAGACCACCCGCCTCGGCATCGTGCGCAACATGGCCCGGGCGCGCTTCAACTTCGATCGCCAAAACGCCCAAGGCGTCGAACGCGAACGCGGCGCCACACCCCGCCAAACGCTCGCCCGGCTTCAGCAGGTCGCAACACGTACGTCGACGCCGCCGGCACCGCTCGACAGCAGACTGGTCGAAGAGGTCGTCCATGGCGAAGACATCCGACGGCCGCTGGGCATCAACCGTGTATATCCGTTGGAGACGGTCGTGAGATCGTTGCGGTATCAGGCGCGCACCCCGGTATCCCTGGGCGGTGCGAAGCAACTCATTGCCCCGGTCCAGTTGCGGGCCACCGACGCAGACGTATCGATCGGTGATGGCCCAGAAGTCTGCGGCCCGGCACTATCACTGCTCATGGCGATATCGGGGCGCAAGTCGGCGCTGGGTGATCTCGACGGACCCGGAGTATCTGCGCTGAAGTGACGGTCTGGCCGACAGCGCCCCGATGGCCTGTGACAGGTCCGCGCTGCGGTCCGCGATCGCCTCCAGCGCTGAACGTATCGACAGGCACGCATCAATTGTCTGTTGCTCGTCCCGCAGTTGTCCGCACGCCGAACCGTCACCGGGGCGAGACAGGCGCCCAGCGCATTGCGGGCAGCAGGCGGCGCCCGTCCCGTAGCACGCCGGTCAGGAAGCGACCGTGGTCGCGTCGAGGACCAGCTTCCCTCGGACGTGTCCTGCCCGGCCCTCTTCGTGGGCAGCTTGCGCCTCGGCGAGGGGATATACCGAGCTCACCGTGGGCCGCACCCTGCCGTCATCGATGAGCCGGGAGATCTTGGTCAGCGTGTCGGCGTTCGGTTCGACGCTGAAGTGTCGCGTTCGTATACCGCGTCGCTCGGCTTCGGCCTTGACGTCGTCCGGGACCTCTGCCGGCAGGGCGACGAGAACCCCGGCTCGCTTCAGCACGTCGAGGGACCGCTGTTGGACTTTGCCGCCGACCGTGTCGATCACGGCATGCACCGGAGCCACCGACGTCTCGAACCGCTGCTCGCGGTAGTCGACGAACTCGTCAGCGCCGAGCGAGTTCACGTACTCCCGGTTGGAGCCGGACGCGGTTGCGACCACGTGCGCTCCCACGGCCTTCGCAAATTGCACGGCCAGATGGCCGACACCGCCCGAGGCGGCATGGATCAACACGCGCTGCCCTCGTTGGAGACCGGCCTCGTCGAAGAGGGCACGCCACGCCGTCAATCCGGTCATCGGCACCGCCGCCGCGTGCATGTGGTCCAGGGTGGGCGGCTTGGCGACGACCTGACTGGCGGGGACTGCCGTGTACTCGGCGTAGGCGTTGCCGGGTTCGGGCAGCCGAACCATTCCGTAGACGCTGTCGCCCTGCTGGAACCCGCTGACGCCGTTACCGACCACTTCCACTACTCCCGAGATGTCCCACCCCGGAATCCACGGCAGCGGAACATCGGGAAAGTGTTCGAACCCGCCTTCGCCCAGCAACCAGTCCAACACGTTGACCCCCGCGCCGTGCACCCGCACCACGAGTTCGTCCCCGGCAGGCTCCGGACGGGGCGCTTCCTCGTAGACCAGATTCTCCGGTCCGCCATAGGCGTGGAGCCGCACCGCTTTCATTTCTTCCATGTTCCTCTACCTCTCCGGCCTCTGTCATGCCGGTGACGACAGAAGAGATGTCAGGAATTTCAGACAGAATGCGGTGGCCAAACCGTGAGACAAACCAGAACCACTTCCGACCCGCGGGCGCGCGTTGACCCTTCCTTGCGCACGACGAGAACGCCTCGACCACAAACGAATCCACTGTTCTCCGGTACCGGGAACCTTCAGGAGGCTGTGGCGGTCCTCCGAAGCTGTCGTCGGCTCACCGACTGGCCGAGCTGAGCCTCCCCGACCTGTGAACGACACCGCATGCGTCGAGGCTCGAGCGGGGCTCACGGCGGTGTCAGGGCGTATCGGGCGATCACGTCGGGCAACCAGTCGGGTTCGCCGAATTGCAGACCGTAGCGCTCGGCAACTGCGGCGATCTGGGTGACATCCGGTTCGCCGGCGGCGATCAGTTCGGACATTTCCAGGAAGCAATGTTCGAAGCCGGCCGGACTGATGATCTCGATCATGCGCGCGGGGACGGTGCCGGCGTTCCACATGGCGTGCATCTCACCTCGGGGCTTTGTGATGTATCCGCCGGGTTCGAGAACGGCCTCCCGGTCGCCGGAGCGGTATCCGATCACACCCTGAGTAACAATCGAGAATTCGTCCTCCCGCGTATGCAGGTGCGGCGGCACCAGCGCACCGACCGGGAACGGGTGCTCGACGACCGACAGCACCCCACCGGTGTCACGGCCCCAGAGCTTGAATTCGACCCCAATCGGGCCCAGGTCACCGGTCTGCCCGGTCCCCGGCGGCACGACGACCAGCGGTGGGGGATCGGTTGCGCTCACGCCTCTCACCTACTCACCGACGTTGACAGATCAGGTCACAAGTTCCCTGCTCAACTTTCCGCCGACGGCGCAGGCATTGTCAACGTTCTCGGGGCGCTCCATCGGGTGCGCTCATCCCCAACGGTTGCGCGGCGATCCGCCTCGCTTCCGGCGCGAAGTCCGCCATCCGCAGACGGTCCAGCTCCAGTCGACATTCGTACGCGACATGGTTGCTGTGGGTAACCGACCAGAACAGGCCCGCGTAGTGCCGCCGGTGGTGATTTCGAACCATACGAACAGGCCGTCCGCGGGACAACCTGACGTGGATCAACCGCAGTCTGGTCCCGACCGACACGAAACCTGGAAGCCGACACGGAAATGTGGAACCTACAGCTAATGCGAATCAGGGCCGGCCGTTCAGAGCGCAGGTCCGTGTCACTCGTCCTTCCTCCCGGCACGCCGGCCGCCTCCCAGCGGTACGGCGTCGACGTGCGCACCATCCTTCTCGCGGTCGGCCGCCGCAGCCTCGTCGGTGGACAGGAAGCCTCATCGTCGACATCGCCCTCGACCTGCTCGCCACAAACCCTGAGGCCGGTCACGAGCTGAGTCCGGCTGCGGCGGAGGGGAATCGGATATCCGTCGCAATGGGAGGTCTACTTCAACTCGCGAATTGTAGGGTCTCCCAAGGCGAGCACACCGTCCTCATCGGAATTCTACGGGGCACACGCCACCCAGTGGGCACCCGTGTGCACGAGCAACCCAACGGCGACGGCCAGGGTACGTGTTATCTCGTCCGAACGGATACGCGGGCATCGCCCTTTGCTCGGTGACCCACCGTGTTTCGGTGAAAGCGTCGAGCACCGCCGGCTACGAAGGCGTCCGGTGTCGGCCGCGGCGCGTCCTAGCCCATACCCACGCCTGCGCGAGCGCGAAGGAGTCGGTGCCCGATCCACAGTGGCGATGGGCACCCGCGTTCTGGTGCGCCGACAGGCCGAGGGCACGATGGGTTGCTGGCGGGGGATACCGTAAGTGGGGGTACCGACCGCGAGCTGGCCTTTTCAATTCATTCACGCTCGTTGGAGTGGTGTGGGACCGAACTGGCTCGCACCCCGAGGTTGTGGCGGTGGCTACCGGCCGTCGACCCGATAATAACTTCGTAATCCGATCTGTCTTTTCACTCCGCGCCACTGCATCGCCGGTAGAGCGCAGTACGAGATGGGCTTCCTCGACTTCTCGTTGGAGGCGCATCTGGGGGAGAAGCGACTGCGGAACGGGTGCGGACGCGACGTTCCGGTCAGCCCAGTCCGCCCTCCAGTCTTGGCTGAGTCAATCGAGGCAATGAGCCCGGTCAGGACGCGTCACCCGGATCGGTGCCGGGTCATCGCAAGACTGAGCGGCATTCGGATAAGACGCGCGCAAACAGGATAGCTTCCGCCCTCCTATGTCACTAATGTCGTCGCTCACAGTCGAACGGAGATGTGATGCACAACGAAGTCGATGCCGTCATCGTCGGGTCCGGAATCAACGGACTCGTCGCCGCTTCAACGCTGGCGCGATCGGGCTGGAAAGTGGCACTCCTGGAAAGTAATCCGGAGATCGGCGGCTTTGTCGGGAGCGGTGAGCGCACGGTGCCCGGCTACGTGCACGACACGTTTTCGTCCTGGTACCCGCTATTCGTGTCGGGCCCGGCGCACACGGCACTCGGCGACGACCTGGCCCGTCACGGGCTGCGGTTCTGCAACACCGACGAGGCCGTGACCGCGAGCGTTGCCGACAACGGCCGTGTCAGCCTGGCGTACCGCGATCCAGAGCTCACGGCAGCAGGCTTCGGCAACGAAGAAGACGGGAATGCGTATCTGGATGCGTTGCAACGGTTCGGCCGCAACGCACCGGTGATCGGCGGAATGATGGGCAGCGAAATCCGCAGCGCCGGAGTTTTTCCACTACTGGCGCGCTTCTTCAAGACCAATGGACGGCGTGGCTCCGAGCAGTGGCTGCGAGACCTCGCTGCGTCGGGCCGCGCCTACTGTTCTCGGGAGTACGTCGGTCCCGAAGTAGATCACCTGTGGGTGCCGTGGCTGCTGCACGCAGGTCTGTCGCCGGATAATGCCTCCGGCGGCTTCATGATTCCGGTGCTGGCGGCAACGGTCCACGGTTTCGGTCTGCCTGTGGTCGAGGGAGGCTCTGCACGACTGCTGGAGGCCTTCCGAGGACTACTCGACGAATTGGGCGTCGAGGTGCATACCGGGTCCCGCGTTGACCGCATCATTGTCGAGGGGGGCCGTGCGACCGGTGTGGAGGCAGCTGGGCGGCGTTACCGGGCCCGGCGCGCCGTTCTGGCGTCGGTAACGCCGACTGCCTTGTACGGGTCGCTGCTGCCCCCGGACGCCAGTCCTGCCCCGCTGCGTGCCCAGGCACGGCGGTACCGGTACGGGCGCGGTGAGATGCAGATCCACATCGCCTTGTCCGAACAACCCCAGTGGCGCGATGCCCGCCTCAACGATGTTCCGCTGGTGCATATCTCGGATGGATCGGCGAGTACCGGCATAGCCCGGGCGGAAGCGGAAGCAGGTCTTCTTCCGAGGAAACCGACCGTCGTGGTCGGGCAACAATCCCTCTTGGATCCCTCGCGTGTTCCGGCCGGTGCCGCGTCGCTCTGGTTGCAACTGCAGGAGGTTCCGTACGAACCGCTCGGCGACGCCGCCGGCGAGCTGAACACTGCAGACGGTTGGACGCCTGAACTGGCCAAGGCCTACGCCCAGCGGGTCATCGATCGCTTGGACGCGCACACCCATGGTCTGAAGATCCTCGGAACGGATGTGATCTCGCCCGCCGATCTCGCGGCCTACAACGAGAATGCGGTCGGCGGGGACCCGTACGGCGGCAGTTCGGAGCTGGATCAGAGCTTTCTGTGGCGCCCACTGCCCGAGGCGGGGCGGCATCGGACCTGTGTGGACGGTCTCTGGCACATCGGGGCATCCACACATCCGGGGGCCGGACTCGGCGCCGGTTCCGGCCACCTCGTTGCCACCAAACTTGCTGCCCAGCGGCACCGTAAATCCAATTAGGAGTTGACATGCCAGTAATCACCGACCTGCTCGCGTCCATCGCCGGAGAACGCATCGAGCTCATCGACCTCACTGCACCACTGACCGACAAGACCCCGGTGCTGGCGTTGCCGGAACCGTTCAAGAACACCCTGCCTTTCCGGCTCGAGTTGATCAGCCGATTCGACGAGGACGGGCCGGGCTGGTACTGGAACAACATCCACACCGGAGAACACACCGGCACCCACCTCGATGCCCCGAACCACTGGATCACCGGACGCGACGGACTCGACGTGTCACAGGTGCCGTTGCGTTCACTGCTCGCCCCCGCGGTCGTCCTCGATGTCACCGACCGGGTTGCCGACAACCCGGACTTCCTGCTCGATGTCGCCGACATCGAAGAATGGCAACGTACGCACGGCGCACTCCCTGCCGGGGGGTGGCTCCTCTACCGCACCGGATGGTCGAGCCGGTCGGAGAACAGCGACGACTTCCTCAACGCCGACGAGTCCGGACCGCACACGCCGGGATTCACCGCCGAGTGCGCAGGCTGGCTCGCCGAAGAGACCGAGCTGGTCGGGGTGGGTGTGGAAACGGTCGGCACCGACGCCGGTCAGGCGACGGCGCTGGATCCGGCGTTCCCGTGCCATCACCACCTGCTCGGCGCGGGCAAGTTGGGACTGACGCAGCTGCAGAACCTGGATCAGTTGCCGGCGACCGGGTTCGCGCTCGCGGTCCTGCCGCTGCCCATTGTCGGGGGATCGGGTAGTCCGGCCCGCGTGGTCGCCCTGGTCGAGAAGTAAGGAAAGAGAACATGGCTGAACGTTCGTTCGCCGCCGAGGTCGAACAACTCCGCAACGGTGCCGGCACCACCTTGCACGTCGAGGGCATCCTCGCCGTCACCAAGGCGCTGCTGCAATCCGGTGTCGCGTACGTCGGCGGTTACCAGGGTGCACCGATCTCGCATCTGATGGATGTCCTCGGTGATGCGCACGAGATCCTCGACGAACTCGGCGTCTATTTCGAAAACAGCGCGTCGGAAGCGACGGCGGCCGCGATGCTCGCAGCGTCGGTGCACTATCACCTGCGCGGCGCGGTGACCTTCAAGTCCACCGTCGGCCTGAACGTCGCCTCGGACGCGCTGGCGAACCTGGCCAGTGGCGGCGTCACCGGCGGCGCGCTCGTCATCCTCGGCGAGGACTACGGTGAAGGCTCGAGCATCATGCAGGAGCGCTCCCACGCGTTCGCGATGAAGTCGCAGATGTGGCTGCTCGATCCCCGGCCCAATGTCTCGGCGATCGTCGACGCGGTCGAGGTCGGCTTCGAGCTGTCCGAGGCGAGCAACACCCCGGTGATGCTCGATCTGCGGCTCCGCTCCTGCCATCTGCACGGGGCGTTCGACGCCAAGGACAACAAACGCCCGCCCATGACGGTCACCGACGCCCTCGAAAATCCGCTGCGGGATGTCGAGCGGATCGTGCTCCCGCCGGCCAGCTTCCTGCACGAGAAGGAAAAGGTCACCGAGCGGTGGCCGGCGGCGATCAAGTTCATCAAGGACCGCGGCCTTAATGAGGTCTTCGGCAACGACAAAGCCGACATCGGCATCATCGTGCAGGGCGGTCTGTACAACACTCTGAACCGGTCGATGGAGTTGCTCGGCTGCTCCGACGCGTTCGGACGCACCCAGATTCCGACCTACGTCATGAACGTCACCTACCCGGTCGTCGACGACGAGATCATCGAGTTCTGCAAGGACAAACGCGCCGTGCTCCTTCTGGAGGAGGGCCAGCCGGATTACATCGAGCAGAACCTCAACGCGATCCTGCGCCGGGCGGACATTGCCACCGCACTGCACGGCAAGGACATGCTGACACTCGCCGGCGAGTACACCTCGACGGTCGTCACCCGCGGCGTCAATGAGTTCCTCCAGCAGTACCTACCCGATGCCGTCCAGCACCAGCCGGCACTGCTGCGTGATCCTGACGACCCGACGAGCCCCACCGCCCCCAGAGTTTCGTCCGAGGTCATCTCGCCGCGACCGCCGGGCCTGTGCACCGGCTGCCCTGAGCGCCCCATCTTCAGTGGCTTGAAGCTCGCCGAACGGGAGACCGGGAAACACCACGTCAGCGCCGATATCGGCTGTCACCTCTTCGCCGTGAACGCACCGTTCGACCTCGGTGCCACGACAATGGGATACGGCCTCGGGTCGGCCGGCGCCTCCGCACTGAACTCCAAGGACACCGACCGGCGCAGCATCGCGGTAATGGGGGACGGCGGATTCTGGCACAACGGCCTGACCAGCGGCGTCGGCAATGCAGTGTTCAACAAGAGCGATCAGGTCCACCTGATCGTCGACAACGCCTACGCCGCCGCGACCGGCGGCCAGGACGTACTCTCCTCCCAAGCCGACCTCCCCACCCGGTCAACCCAGCACCCGATCGAGAAGGCCGTCCGCGGTATCGGCGTCAAATGGGCGCGCACGATCAAGAACACCTACGACGTCGGCAAGGTGCGCGACACGTTCGTCGAGGCTCTCACCACCGACGAGGCCGGTCCCAAGGTGCTCGTCATGCAAAGCGAGTGCCAGCTCAACGCCCAGCGCCGCGTCAAACGCGACCGGACCAAGGCGCTCGCGGCCGGCAAGCGGGTAGTGCGCGAGCGGTTCGGGGTGGACCCCGAAACCTGCACCGGCGACCACGCCTGCATCCGGATCTCCGGCTGCCCGTCGTTGACGATCGCACCCAATCCGGATCCGATGCGAACCGACCCGATCGCCGAGGTCCTCGACAGCTGCGTCGGCTGCGGAGTGTGCGGGGCGAATGCACACGCGGCGGTTCTGTGCCCGTCGTTCTATCGCACCGACGTCGTCGACAACCCCACCCGTCGCGAGCAACTCCTCGCCGGCGTCCGCTCGTGGTGGATCAAGATCGCATCCCGCGGCCTCGAGCGCCGCGCCGCACAATTCGAGGCTGCATAATGTCCAACTGGTACAACGGTCAACGTCCGATCACTCTGGCAATTGTCGCCCTCGGCGGCGAAGGCGGCGGCGTGCTTGCCGACTGGATCGTCGCTGTCGCCGAGAACGCCGGCCATTACGCGCAGAACACCTCCGTCGCCGGTGTCGCCCAGCGCACCGGGGCGACGGTCTACTACGTCGAGATCTTCCCGCCCGGCGACGACCGGGATCCGTCATCGGCAGCCGACGCCCGAATCGAACCGGTGCTCAGCGTGTTCCCGAGCCCCGGCGAGGTCGATGTCCTCATCGCCTCGGAACTGATGGAATGCGGCCGAGCCGTCCAGCGAGGGTTCGTCACACCCGACCGGACGACCTTGATCACCTCCACCAATCGTGTGTACTCCATCGACGAAAAGATGGCGCTCGGTGACGGCCGCGCCGACAGCTCCGAACTCGTCGCGGGAGCGCAACGCGCCTCGAAGCGGTTGATCGCCGCAGACTTCATGGAAATGGCCGAACAGAGCCGCAGCGTCATCAGCGCCGCGTTGTTCGGTGCCCTTGCCGGATCCGGGACCCTTCCCTTCAGCAGGGAACAGTTCGAGGCCCCCATCCACGCCTTCGGGAAGGGCGTCGAATCCTCACTGAGCGCCTTCTCCGCGGGCTTTGACGCTGCCGCGCAGCAGTTGAAACCACCTCCGCGAAAGTCGAACCCGATTCCGATCTCCATCGGACCACGCCCGGTGACACTGGAGGACCGAAAGGCCGAGGAAGAAGCACGGCGCACGACGGTCGCGGCGACCACCCCCTCCGCCCTGGTCGGACCGGCGCTGCGGCCGCTCGCCGACCGCGTCCTCGACCTTCCGCCGGCAGCGCGGTCGATGATCCTGCACGGTCTCGTGCGGGCGGCGGTTTATCAGAATCTGGACTACGCCGAACGGTACCTGTCCCGGGTCACCCGCTTCGCGGAGGTGGATCCGGACGCTGCGGGAGCGGCCCGGTTGACCAGCGAGGCGGCCCGCCACATCGGGCTGTGGATGTGCTACCAGGACACGATCCAGGTGGCAATGCAGAAGACCCGACAGGGGCGGATGGACCGAATCCGCAAGGAAGCGCGCGCGGAACGGCACCAACTGATGCAGGTTCGTGAGTATCTCCATCCACAAATCGACGAGATCACCGACACGATGCCCTCCCGACTGGGGGCTCGCATGCATCGTTCGAAGAGGTTCCAGCGCCTGGTCGGCGCGATCACCCACAAGGGGATGATCCTGAACACGAGTTCGGTGACCGGTTACACGATGTTGAGCACGATGGCGCGAATGCGTCCCCTCCGCCCGCGTTCACTGCGGTTCGTCCGGGAGCAGGTGGCAATCGAGGAGTGGATCGACCAAGCTCTCCGGGCTGCAGCAATCGATGCCGACCTCGGCCGTGAGATCGTCGAGTGCCAGCGTGTCCTCAAGGGCTACGGTGCCACCTACGAGCACGGCGGCGACAGTTTCGGCAAGTTGATGTCCGCGGCCCACGCATTAGTCGGCTCACCCGATGCGGTCACTTCGCTGGCAGGGCTTCGTGAGGCCGCCCTCGCCGACGAAGACGGAGCCCGACTGGACGCCAAGCTTGCCACGATGAAGCTGGGGGACAGCCTTGTCCAAGCGATGGAGGCCACCTCGAAGTGATTCGCGGGACGCATGGGTAGCCGTTCCTCCGAGGACCCTGACGGGGCAGGCACCGCAGAGGGCCTGGAACACTCCAGGCTGACGGCGCGCCCTTGGAGAAGGTGACTGCAGGAAGGTCGATCCCGCACACCGAGTGGGGACACAACGGCCACTTCAAGGCACGCATCGCACCGCGTATCTCGGAACGCCGGTGAACAGGTGAGTGGTGTGAAGTATCGGCGGTTTGGTCGGTGATCGCTTCAGCAACTTCAGCTCTTGGTCATTCGTAATTGGCTCGGGATCCGATTTCCATCGTGCACCCCTGGGTTGCCAGTGTAATCATCCGCTCAGCAGTGAACGTCGCAGTGAAGTGCTGGCATAGGGGCTTCGGGGGCAGCTGTTCTGTCGTTTGTCGGCCGGTCGCTCTGTGGTGTACCGGCTACGCTATTGAAGATTCTCTGCCGCAAATGGTTTGGCTATTCTCACTTGTAGGCGCGGTGCCCAGGAGGGCGATGCCGAGGCCGTATTCGCAGTGGAGTCCGCTTCCGGCGCGTGGCTCGGGCTGGAGGTATCGCCGTTCGACTTCGGAAGTTCCGCCCCACACCCCGTACGCCTCGCGGGTGGAGAGTGCATGGCGTCTGAAGTCGGTGTGGACGGGGCAGTGCAGCCGCAGCCGCTTCGCTGCTTGTTCACGGTCACGGCGGGTAGATCTGTTCTCGTCCTCACAGGCGAAAAAGACTCGAGGATCCGCATTTCGGCGGGTAGTGGTCAGGGCTGGTGGATGATCCGCATTGCGTGTTCTCTGGCGGGTCCGCTGAGGGCGGCGTTCAGTTCGTCGAAGAGCCGGCCGGCGGTGACACCGTTCCATCCAGGTGGAAGTAGGGGGAGAGGGAGGCCGGGATCGAGGTACGGTAGCCGCCGCCACTCGGTGAGCATGGGCACGTATTCGGCGAACGCGTCTTGGGGGGTGAGTGTTCCTGCTGTCGACCGTTCGAGCACCGGGCGATACTTGTCGAGGAACGCGGCGTAGAGAGTGGTGAGTGCGTCGAGATCCCACCAGGTGCGCACCTTCGTGCGGAGGTCGCCGAAGCCGAGGTGTTCCGCGCTGTACATGTCGACGTATTCGCTGAGTCCACGCCGTTCCAGCGTTTCCCTGGTCTCGCGAACGAGGCTTCCCGGTGCGATCCATACCCCTGGAGCGGTGGTGCCGAAGCCGAGCCGGGTCAGGAACGTACGGAGAACGTGCCTCTTGTCCCGTTCGGATTCGGGGATGGAGAAGACCACCATCAGCCAGCCGTCTTCGATCTCGGCGCGCTTGCGATCGAAAATCCTGACATCGCCCTCGGCGAGAGCATCCAGAGTCGGCTTGGACAGCGAATAGCCTGCGGCGCCATCATGACGATGGGCTTCCAGCGTTTCGCGCCGCTTGAGCCGGGAAATCGACGAGCGAACCGCGGCTCCGTCCACACCGAGATGGGACATGAGTCGGACGACGGAGGCCACGGACAACCAGTTCGACTCGGCCCGCGCGTAAAGCCCGAAGATCGTCACGATCAACTCGCGCGGTTGCAGCTCGCTTGATCGTTCAGTGGCCAAGTCGTCGGCAAAGGTCCCCGTCGTCATGGATACACCATAACCGTTGCCACGGCCATCAGGCGTCAGAAGGCCCGCAGTTGGGGGAGTCATATTTCGTATCATTGACGGGCGTAACAAGAGTTGCATACGATTGGGCCGTTCATATCTATAGTGGAAGGTCAACTATGACGCTGTCTCCGTCGGCGCACTTGGACTCGTTCTGCCGCGACAACCTCCCGCTGGAGAATCTGTGGCCGAACTTCGAGTTCACCCTCCCGGAGTTGCGGTACCCGGACCGCCTGAACTGCGCATCCTCGCTGCTCGACGATCAGGTCGCGGCGCTGGGTGGTGGTCGCCCGGCGCTGCTCTCGCCGTCCGAAAGCTGGACGTACGGGGAGCTTTTGCGCCGCGCGAACCAGATCGCCCAGATACTCACCGAAGACTTCGGGCTGGTACCGGGTAACCGCGTTCTGCTCCGCGGGCCGAACAACCCCTGGATGGCGGCCTGCTGGTTCGGGGTGGTCAAGGCCGGCGGTGTCGCCGTGACGACCATGCCGCTGCTCCGCAGCGGTGAGCTGAGCAAGATCATCGACCTCACCAAACCCTCACTCGCGCTGTGCGATCACCGGTTCGCTGCCGATCTGCTCGAGACCGACCAGATCCCCGCGCTGTTCTACGGTGGCACCGAACCCGCCGACCTCACCGCCCGCGCATCCGCCAAGTCCGGGGAATTCACCAACGTCGCCACCGCGGCCGACGATGTCGTTCTACTGGCCACCACGTCCGGAACCACCGGTACTCCGAAAGCGACGATGCACTTCCACCGCGACATCCTTGCCGTCGCGGACACCTTCTCGGCACGGATTCTCCGGCCGAGTAAATCGGATGTCTTCACGGGAACGCCACCACTGGCCTTCACCTTCGGGCTGTGCGGTCTGGTGGTCTTCCCCCTGCGGGTGGGGGCCGCGACGTTGCTGCTCGAGAAGGCCACTCCGAGTGAGCTGGCCGATGCGGTACGGGAACACGCAGTATCGGTACTGTTCACCGCCCCGACTGCGTACCGGGCACTTCTCCGCGAGAACAAGGCGCAGAGCCTCGCCTCGGTTCGCCGCTGCGTGTCTGCAGGCGAGCATCTGCCCGAAGCGGTGTGGGAAGAGTTCTACGAGGAGACCGGAACGCGCATCATCAACGGTATCGGTGCCACCGAAATGCTGCACGTCTTCATCGCGGCAAGCGACGACGACATCCGACCGGGGGCAACCGGGAAGGCCGTACCGGGTTATACGGCAGCGGTACTCGACGACGATGGTCACCCCGTTCCCGACGGCACACCGGGACGGTTGGCGGTGACCGGTCCGACGGGCTGCCGGTATCTTGCGGACGAGCGCCAGCGCCAGTACGTCCAGAACGGGTGGAACATCACCGGCGACACGTATATTCGCGACTCCGACGGTTACTTCTGGTATCAGGCACGCAGTGACGACATGATCGTCTCGTCCGGCTACAACATCGCGGGTCCGGAGGTCGAGGAAGCGCTGGGCCGGCACTCCGACGTCAAAGAATGCGCGGTCGTGGGCCTGCCCGACCCCGATCGGGGAATGATCGTCCACGCGGCAGTCGTACTGATCTCGGACGCCGTCGGCAGCGACATCAAGGCCCGCGAACTCCAGGAATTCGTCAAAAACGAGCTGGCACCGTACAAGTACCCTCGCAGTATCGAATTCCTCGCCGAGTTGCCGCGCACCCCGAACGGCAAGATTCAGCGTTACCGGCTGCGGGAATCCCGACGCGCCCTGCGCTAGCCGCCTGCCCCGCCACAGCCGCCCGGTGGTGCTGGATTCCGTCGGGCGTGCCCTGCGTGATCGAAAGTGAGCGCAATCTGCACAGTCGACGCGTCCAGCGGATAGATCATCGAGCGGAATGTTCCTAGTGTTGCAGATCACATCGTGACGAAGTCAGGAGATTTGCACATGAGCGACTATCTCGGGATCGGTGGCAAGACCGCCATCATCACCGGCGGTGCGACCAAGATCGGGCGTGGTGTCGTCGACTCTCTGCACGAGAGTGGTGTCAACGTTGTTGTCGCCGACATCGACCGGGACGGTGGCAAGAAGGCGGTCGACGGCAAGGGCCACGCTCTGTTCAGCGAAACCGACATCACCGACGACCGGGCGATCGACGCCTGCGTGGCCACCACCCTCGACACCTTCGGCTCCATCAACTTCCTGGTGAACCTGGCGTGCACCTATATCGACGACGGCGCCGAGTCCAGCCGGGCACAGTGGACCACCGCTCTCGATGTGAACGTCGTGAGCGCTGCCATGTTCGCCAAGGCGGTGCGCCCGCACATGGCCGCGCAGGGCTGCGGTGCCATCGTGAACTTCGGTTCCATCTCCTCGAAGGTCGCGCAGACCGGGCGATGGCTGTACCCGGTCTCCAAGGCCGCCGTGGTGCAAATGACACGAAACATGGCGATGGACCTCGCAGGGGACAACATCCGCGTCAACTCGGTGAGCCCAGGCTGGATTTGGTCGAAAGTGATGGACGAGCTGTCGGGATCGGACCGCGCCAAGACCGACCGGGTGGCCGGCAAATTCCACCTCGCCGGCCGAGTCGGAGAGCCCACCGAGGTCGGCGACGTCATCGCTTACCTGTGTTCGCCGCGCGCCGCATTCGTCACCGGAGCCGACTGGGCCATCGACGGAGGCTATTCCGCGATGGGGCCTGAACAGTCCTCCCCGGCAATCCCGCAACTCGCCCAATAACTTCGACCAAAGGATCCTCTCCTCATGCGCAAGATCACCATCGTTGGAGCCGGACAAGCAGGACTCCAGCTCGCCATAGGTCTCGTCGACGCCGGATACGACGTGACCGTCGTCTCCAACCGAACTCCGGAGCAGATCCGTGAGGGCAAGGTCATGTCCAGCCAGTGTATGTTCGGCGGGGCCCTCGCGCGGGAGCGTGCCGTCGGACTGGACCTCTGGAGCGATGAATGCCCATCAGTCGAGGGCATCTCGTTCACCGTCGCCGACAACGGAAACCAGGCCTTCTCCTGGGCATCGCGCCTCGACCTTCCCGCCCAATCGGTCGATCAGCGCGTGAAGATGCCCGCGTGGCTCGAGGAATTCGAATCACGCGGCGGCAAGCTGGTACTCCAGGATGCCGGGATCGGCGACCTCGAAGAGTTCGTTGTCGCCTCCGATCTGGTGATCCTCGCCGCAGGCAAGGGCGAGATCGCGAAGATATTCGAGCGCGACGCGACGCGGTCGGTCTTCGATCGCCCCCAGCGCGCCCTCGCGCTGACCTACGTCAGCGGGATGGTGCCGCGTGAGGAACATTCCGCGGTGGCGTTCAACATGATTCCCGGTGTCGGTGAGTACTTCGCCTTTCCTGCGCTCACCACCAGCGGGCCCTGCGAGATCATGGTGATGGAGGGCATCCCGGGCGGGCCGATGGACTGCTGGGCGGACGTGAGGACTCCCGAAGAGCATCTGGCAAAGACCAGGTGGGTCGTCGAGACGTTCGTCCCCTGGGAGGCCGAGCGCTGCGCCGACATCACCCTCACCGATGACAACGGGATCCTCGCGGGACGGTTCCCGCCCACCGTTCGCAAACCGATCGGAGTCCTGCCCTCGGGTGCGAATATCCTCGGACTGGCCGACGTGGTGGTCCTCAACGATCCGATCACCGGTCAGGGCTCGAACAACGCCAGCAAATGCGCAGCCTCCTACCTCGCCAGCATCCTCGAACACGGCGACCGGCCCTTCGACGCCGCATTCATGACCACCACCTTCGAACGGTACTGGGACTACGCACAATACGTCGCGACCTGGACGAACGCATTGCTCAGCCCGCCGCCGGAGCATGTGCTGAACCTGCTCGCCGCCGCCGCCACCGAGCCGCGCATTGCTCGTAGGTTTGCCAACGGCTTCGACGATCCCCGTGACTTCTTCCACTGGTTCATGACACCAGAAGCCGCCGAACAGTACCTCACCGACGTCGCGAACTAACAGTCGCCCGATTCATCGATTGGAGCCCGTCAGTCATGCGCAGCATCGCAATCGTCGGAGCCGGACAATCGGGGGCACTGCTAGCCCTCGCCTTACTCGAACGTGACTTCGAGGTCACCCTGGTGACCGACCGAACACCCGACGAGGTCCGGGTCGGTCCCGTCATGTCCAGCCAGTGCATGTTCGACTCGGCCCTGCAGATCGAGCGGGATCTCGGGCTCGACCGCTGGGAGGAGCGGTGCCCGCGCATCGACACGATGGCGTTGACTGTGGCGAAAACGCACGGCAGCAACGAGATCGCCGTGACAACCCCGTTGATCGGCTTCGCACAATCGGTCGATCAGCGAGTCAAGTGCGCGGACTGGGTCGACGAGTTCACAGAACTCGGAGGCAATCTGATCATCAAGGCGGCGAGCCCCACGGACATCGAAAACCTCGCCCAGAGCCACGACCTCGTCATCATCTCCAGCGGCAAGGGCGACCTCGGACGACTCTTCCCTCCGGATCCGGTGAAATCGCCTTACAACCGGCCGCAGCGGGCCCTGGCCTTGGCCTACGTGAACGGTCTCGCGGCCCACCCCGACGGCGCGGACCTCTCACTGAACATCCTCCCCGGGGTCGGCGAGTACTTCGTCCTCCCGGCTCTGACCACCACCGGGCCCTGTCATGTGATGGTGTTCGAAGGCGTCCCCGGTGGACCGATGGATTGTTGGGACGATGTCCACACCCCGCAAGAACACCTCGAGCGCGCCAAGGAGGTGCTGGCCGAGCACTTCCCGGCAGAGTTCGCCAGGACCGGTGACATCTCTCTGACCGACGAAGCCGGGGTACTGCGCGGCCGCCTGACGCCGACGGTCCGCCGCCCGGTGGCCGAACTCGCATCGGGCAGCGTCGTGTTGGGCATGGCGGACGCGGTGGTCCTCAACGATCCGCTTACCGGTCAGGGCAGCAACAATGCTGCCCAAGCCGTCGCCGTGTACCTCGATGCGATCGTGGACCGGGGTGACCGGCCGTTCGACGCGCAATGGATGCAACGCACCTTCGACAAGTTCTGGCGCGGATGGGCTCAGTGGGCCGTGTCGTGGACCAACGACCTGCTCCGTGGACCGTCCGACCCGGTCCTCGGATTGTTCGTGGCGGCACAGGACTCGCCGACCCTGGCGTCGGCAATCGCAACCGGTTTCGATGATCCACGCACCGTGCACAACTGGTGGTTCGACGACGCAGAAGCGCAGCGTGTGATCGACGCCGCCCGGGACGCCGAGCAGGCACAATTCGATCCCCGCGATCTACGGCGTGCCCTCGGCCAATACGCCACGGGGGTCACGGTGATCACCGCGCGGGCCCCCGATGGTCGGAAGATCGGTGTCACGGCGAACTCGTTCACCTCGGTTTCGATGGATCCGCCCCTGGTGTCGTGGTGCCCGGCGAGTAAGGCGCCGAGCCTCCCAGACCTCACGGCAGCAACCCATTTCGCCGTCAACGTCCTGGCGGCCAACCAACACGACCTGTCCCGGCAATTCTCGACGCCGGCCGAGGACAAGTTCGCGGGAGTGGCGACCACCGAGGGCATTGCCGGCGTTCCGCTGATCGATGACGCCATCGCGCATTTCCAGTGCCGAACAGTCCAACGAGTAGAGGCCGGTGACCACATCATCTTCCTCGGCGAGATCGAACAATACGATGCGGACCCCGGCGAACCGCTGGTCTTCCACTCGGGGTCCTATCGCCTGGTGACCAAGCATCCCGACTTCTGAATTGCAGCCGCGCAGCTGCTTCTCCACGGAAAGCGACACGAATCAATGGGTAAGTACATCGAGATCAGCAAGACCTCCGGTGAGTCGTTCGCCGCGTATCTTGCCGAACCGGCCCAGGGCTCCGGCCCGGGACTGGTTCTCTTACAAGAAATTTTCGGAATCAACGACTATATGCGGGACATGGCGGACCGGTATGCAGAGGAAGGCTACGTGGTCTTGGTTCCCGACCTGTTCTGGCGCTCGGGTGCTCGGCAGGAACTCGGTTACGACCAAGCCGGATTCACTCGTGGGCTCGAACTGCGTGACGAACTCGACGAGGACCTATCTATCACGGACATCGGCGACACCGTCACAGCCCTTCGTGGTCTGACCAATCACGTCGGGGGCGTCGGACTCATCGGATACTGCCTCGGCGGACTGCTCGCCTACCTGTCCGCGGTCCGGCTCGAGGTCGACTGCGCCATCAGCTACTACGGTGTCGGTGTCCACGATTACCTCGGTGAAGCGAGTCAGCTGACAGTTCCCATGGTCTTCCACCTGGCTGAACTCGACTCGTACTGCCCCGAGGATGCCCGAAACTCCATCCGCAAGGCGTTCGACGGCAACGACCGGGTGCGCATCTACGACTACCCCGGCGTCGATCATGCCTTCGCCACCCACGGCCGCGATGTCTTCGAACCCCTCGCCGCGGGACTGGCCTACTCGCGCACCCTCGAGGTGCTGCGCGCCACCATCGGACCCCGATACGATCTGTCTGCACTCTGGGACCGGCACATCTATTACGAGTTCGAGGCTCGGGACGTACCCGCCACCATGGCCACCATGGTCGACGAACCTTACGTCAACCACATCCCGACGCTGACCGGCGGCGTCGGGCAGAAGGACCTCTCACGGTTCTACGCCCACCACTTCGTGCACAACAATCCTGAAGATACGAAGTCGATCCCGATTTCTCGGACCGTCGGAGCCGATCGGATCGTGGAAGAACAGCTGTTTTGCTTTACGCACGACCGCGAGATCGACTGGATGCTTCCCGGTGTGGAGCCGACCGGACGATACGTCGAGATCCCGCTCGTTGCTGTTGTCACTTTGCGCGGCGACAAGCTGTACAACGAGCACATCTACTGGGATCAGGCCGGAGTGCTGGTGCAGATCGGCCTGCTCGATCCGGACGGGCTCCCCGTTGCCGGCATCGCACAGGGCAAAAAACTTCTCGACAAGACGCTTCCCTCGAACGAACTCATGCCCAGCTGGGCGAGCAGCGAGGGCAAACCGATCGATTAGCGACCTGCCGACGGTAGGTTCGCGAAGTAGGTCGATGCAGCCGCGTACGGCGCCCGCCGAGTGAGGGCGCGACCGTACGCCGGCTGCTGACGGCTCGCACCCGAGGTCCTATGGTGCCGTCACCCTGATCCCAACCACCATGGCGAACCGATGCGGGCCCCGTGCCGCGGCCTATGTCGTGGACACCGGCGGATCACCAGCGTCGCTGGACCCGGAGTCGTCCACCAATTGCGTGAGAAATGAACTCGGCACACGTTCCCATCCGCGTTGCCATCTGCCGAGCCGCAGATCGGTCTCGAGCGAGGCGACCACCTCGGCCACCGCTGACCCTGCGTCGAGCACGACGCGGGGGAGTTCGCGGTCGGCGCAGAGCGCCAAAGCCGGTACCACGAACTCTTTCGCCTCCGACGTACGGCCGGCTGCGAACAAACACGTGGTGTGCAGAAGCCTCGCCCGGAGCAGCGCTTTCGGCCGCGCCTGCCGGGAGATTCGCTCCACCAGCGCCTGCGATCGACGACACGCCGCCTCCGACGATTCCCGATCCGTCGGCGAGGCGGCGTGGAGCAGGAGCCGAATGTCGGAGTCTTCGTGCAGCTCCCACGTGATCAGGTCGATCCCGCTCGTGCGGGATGCCGGGCCGGCGCTGTCCCGTGGGACTGTCTGTGCCCATCGCGGATGCTCATCGAGAACCGCAGGAATGGCGAGCGCCAACCGTATCCTCTCGTTCCGGATTCGGGCGGACAACCGCGGCAACGTCAGCATGTCAGCGATCTCAGCCCCTTCGTCGAGGAGTTGGTACGCGGCTCCGAGATCTCCGCGCAGCGCCTTGATACGAGATCCGGTGCCGTAGGTCGCGAGCATGAAATCGGCGATGCCGCCCTCGGACCGAAGGCTATGACTGGCGTCGAGAAGTTCTTCGGCGTCGTATTCATGACCCTGCTCGTACAGCAAGTCTCCCAAGATCGCGCCGGCCACGCGGGTTGCATACGATTGCCCGCCGCCGGATTGTTTCGCCAGCCGTAGCGCCATCCGGAAGTATCTCTCGGCCGCGGTGATGTCAAGCTGTTCACGGGCGGCGATCCCGGCGAAGCAGTATCCGTATAGGACGCTGAACGGTCCCGATGTTTGCTGGTTGTATGGCGTCGCCCACTCCTGCCATCGGCGGGCCGCGGCGAAGTCGAACCGGTAGATCGCCTCGAAGGACGCGACGTTCGCCGCCCCCGAGACGACGAACGGCCGCACGGTCTCGGGCCGCTCTAGGCAGTCCGAGATCCGCTCGCTGAGCGTGTCGGAACGATCGGCGAAGAGCTCGACAACGGCCCTGATCAACGAAGCCTCGATCGACAGGGCGGTCGTGTCCTCGTCTGCGCGGGCGGGCAGGCTCAGCGACGCTTCGGCGCGGTCCAGCGCCCGAAGCGCCGAGGGCGCCGGGTGATGCAGCAGTACATGCGACCAGGCCAGTGCGATCTGTAACACCGGGTGTGCGATCGCCTGGTGGGATGGGAGCTTGTCGATCAGTCCGATCAGCGTCGTCATCTGGGACTGTTCGACCAATCGCATTCCGTCGCGTTCGACCCACGTCACCGCCAGGTCGGGATCATCCGATGCCAAGGCGTGATCGACGGCCTCACTGAGCAGGTGGTGCTCACCGAACCAGTGGGAGGCACGGCGATGAAGTTCGCCGACCATGTCCGGTTGGTCCCGCTCGAGCCGGCGGCGCAAGAACTCTGCGAACAAGTGGTGATAGCGGAACCACTCACCGTCCTCGTCGAGTCGTCGCAGGAACAGGTCCCGGTTCTCGATCTCCTCGAGCCGAGCCTGACCGTGACTGCTACCTGTCAGCGCCGACGCGAGTCCACCACTGATGCGTTCAGTCACCGACGTCGCGAGCAGAAAGTTGAGAAGGTCGGGTTCGAGCGATGTCAGGACGTTCTCGGCGAGATACTCGCCGATCGCGTGGTGGCGGCCGGAGAGTTGACCGATCAGCGTGGTCGGATCGGCGTGTCCCCGTAGTGAGAGGGAGACCAGTTGCAGGGCCGCCACCCATCCGTCCGTGGATTCGCGAAGATCGGCTACGTCGGCGGCGGTGAGGGCGAGCCCACCTTGGTCGGCCAGGAAAGATTTCGCCTCCGGCAGATCGAAACGTAGTGCAGTGGAGTCGATTTCGACCAATTCGTCGCGCACCCGCAACCGGCTGAGCGGAAGCCCGGCCTGGGTTCTGCTGGTCACGGTGAATCGCAGGTGGTGACAGTCGCTGTCGAGCAGCGCCGCCATCGTGGAAATCGTCGCCGTATCGGAAACTCGGTGCCAGTCGTCGATGACGACCGTGATCACCTCGCCCGTGTCGTGGATCTCGTCGACCAGTGTGGAAAGGACGTACAGTGCGGCTTGCTCACCCTGCTCTTGCAGCACCTGTGGCAGGTCGCGTGCGAGTGACGGTCGTATCCGCGCAATCGCTTCGAGGAGGTGCGCCAGGAACCAGACGACATTGTTGTCGTCGTTGTCGACGCTGAGCCAGGCGACGGGTGCTCCCGAGTTGGTCAACAGGTCGCGCCATTGGGCGGCGAGGGTGCTCTTGCCGAATCCTGCCGGTGCATGAATCAGCGCGAGCCGCCGATCCCCGCCGGCGTGCAGGGCCTCGATCAGGCGGCGCCGCTGCACTGGGGCACGGGGCTGGGTACGTGGCCGGTACTTCGTCGAGAAGCGTGGCGGCGTCACCGAGGGCGGCCCGGCGTGTTCGTCCGTACCACGGGCCAGGTCTGGGTGCCCGCGTTGCGTGATCTCCGCGTCTGTCGGGACCAGATCCGGGGATCCGGTGCTGGTGCGTCGTAGGGCTGTGCGGAGGTCCTGTTCGAATGCCTCTGCGGACTCCTGGCGGCGCGCGACCTCCTCCGACATCCCGCGTTCGATGACGCTGCACACCGGCGCGGGGATGCCGGTCTGGCGGAGGTCGGGCACCGGTTCGGAGGTAACTCGAAGAAATTGCGCGACCAGCTTTTCACCGTCGCGGCGCTGGAAGGCGGCGTGGCCGGTGATGAGACAGAAGAGAGTCGCGGCCAAGCTGTAAAGATCGGACTGCACGGTCGGGGCCCGTCCGGTGAACACTTCCGGTGCGGTGAAGGCAGGCGAACCCAGCACCACGCCGGTGCCGGTCTGGAAACCACCGTGGATGCGGGCGATGCCGAAGTCGGTGAGCTGGGGTTCGCCGTAGTCGGTGAGCAAGATGTTGGAGGGTTTGACATCTCGATGAAGGATCCCGGCCTGGTGCGCTCTGCCCAGGGCCCGGGCGATGTTGATGCCGACACCGAGTGCCTTCTCCCAGCCGAGCGGTCCGTCGCGGCGGATGATCTCCTCCAGAGAGCCGTGGCGGTGGTACTCCATCACGATGTACGGCTGACCGTGGGGCGTGCTACTGGCGTGGTAGATGGTCACGATGTTCGGATGGCCCGAGAGCCGGCCCATGGCCCGTTGTTCGCGGACGAAGCGATTCCGGTTTTCTTCGTCCACCCCGGAGAGCACCTTGATCGCGACCGTCCGATCGAGCGCAGATTCCATGCACCGGTAGACGACACCGAATCCGCCGCGTCCGATCTCTACGGGCTCGTCGAAGCCGTCCAGGATCAGGTCGCCGACGACAGTGGGGTGGACGTCGGCTTGTGTTGCAAAGGGATCGAAATCATCCACCAGTACGCGCCTTCAACGAACTCGGTCGGGGCAATCCAGCTCAGACCGTGACGTCCGCCACCGGTGCGGCCCGGTGCCGTTAGGTCTCGAACGCCGATCTATCGTGGGCTCGCACATGTCACCACCTCTGCCCCAGTATCACACCAGCGTGGCGGCGGTGGCACCCCGTTGATCGCGGCGACTCGAACCTGTGTCAGCGGAGACCGGAGCCACCTACAGCGACAGGTCCGGTTACGGGTGTGATCGGACCAGGTCGACTCGGTCCGCACTCGTCAGGGCGCCGCTTTCGAAAAGTCCGGGCGGGCCGTGGGGGCCGACATGCGACCAACCGAGCGGCCCACGGTTCCGTGTGGGCCCCGGCGGATCGCGCCGAGGCCCACACGGTCACACTGTGCCCAAGGCCGGAAGGATCACTTCGCGGCGATCGGCAGGCTCGGGATGTAGGGAGCGTCGGCGTACTTTCCGGACAGCAGAGCCCCGGCGCCGGGGGCGATCGCGGGCAGATCCAGTGCCCGCATCATCTGATGCGCGGTGGAGATCGCCGCCGAGACCACCGGCTTGCCGAGTTCGTTTTCCACGATCTCGATCGATTGCAGCGAGGGCATCTGAACGCAGGCGGAGAGGACAATGACGTCGGCGTCCTGGTGGTCGAGTTGTTTGGCGATACCCACCAGGTTGCGCGGATCATGCGCGGCTACGTCGAGATTGTTGGGAATCTCGAGCGCTCGGTAGTCACCGACGTCGATACCCTGATCCTTGATGTACTCGACCACGAGCTGGGTGAGTGGCTTCATGTAGGGCGCCACCAGGGCGATCTTCTTGGCTCCCAGCACCTCGAGCGCGGAGACCAGCGCGCCGGCGCTGGTGACCACGGGAGCCGGGGCCTCGTTGTCGAGGGTGATCTGCGCCAGCTTCTGTTCGGAGACGCAGTGGTACCCCTTGCCCATGCTCATGATGGCCACCAGGCACGCGTATCCGAGGACATCCACCCGCGCGTCGGAGAGTTCGGCGGCGCATCGGGTCGAGTCGGCGTCCATCGCCTCGAGTTCCTCCTTGGTCACCTCCTTCATCCGCATGCGGCTGGAGTGGAAGGTGAATCGCTCGGGGGCGACGGTTTCCCGCGCGCGAAAAAGGGCGGGGATCTCCGTTTCCATCGTCACGTTGGAGCTCGGCACGATCTGGCCGATGCGGTAAGGGCGGTTGTTCACCGGGATTCCTTTCTGATCGAGCAGGTGTCAGCGAGCATCGATGACTGGATTGCTCAGCGTCCCGATGGATTCCACGGTGCACTCGACGATGTCACCGGGGGAGAGGAACTGCTGGGGGACGAAGCTGGCGCCGACGCCGGCGGGGGATCCGGTAGCGATCACGTCTCCGGGCTCGAGGGTCATTCCGGAGGTGATGTCCTCGATCAGTTCGGGGATCTTGAACAGCATGTAGCGGCTGTTCGACTTCTGCTTGACTTCGCCGTTGACGCGCAGCGACAGGTCCAGGTCGTGCGGGTCGGTGAGATCGTCCGCGGTGCGGACGACCGGGCCGAAGGGTGCGTAGGAGTCCTGGCCCTTGGAGAAGAACCACTGACCGCCGCGGCGCTGATCGCGGGCGCTGATGTCGTTGATGATGCTGTATCCGAAGACGTAGTCGAGGGCCTCGGCCGCCGAGACGTTCTTTGCGGTGCGACCGATGACCACGGCCACCTCGCATTCCCAGTCGAGCTGATGGGTGAGGTTCGCGTTGTGGCGGATCGGCTCGCCGGGGCCGACGACGGCCGTCGCCGGCTTGCTGAACAGCACCGGGCGCTGGGGCAATTCCTTGTCGGTGTCGAGTGTGCGAGCCGACTCTGCCACGTGTTCGGTGTAGTTGAGGCCGACACCGATGATCTTGCCCGGGCGCAGCGGGGCGTGCACGGTGACCTCCGAGATCGGGAGACTGAACTGCTGCGCCTCGTCCCCGCCGACCAGCGTGGTCAGCGCGGCAAGTCCCGCACTGCCCTGGTTGATCAGGGTCGCCAGGTCGGCCGGCGCCTCGGCGCCGGTGCTCCGTGCCAGGGCGGAGACGTCGATGACCGTGTCGTCGCGCTGGACGCCGAGCCGGGGGGTGTTGTCACGAGTGGAGAAGGTCAGGAGAATCATGAACGGTCCTTATTCTGAGGGTTGGTGAGACATGGTGTACGGGGCGGGTTACAGGATCGGCTGCTGACCGTCGTTCTCCAGGTATGTCTCCTCGCGCCAGAAGGACAGCGAGCGCATCACTGGGAAGTCGTTGAACGAGAACAGGACCGCGTCGTCGCTGGTGCTGAGGTTGGCGTGTTCGTGCCACGCCCAGGAGGGCACGACGAAGATGTCACCCTGCTTCCAGTCGAATCGCCGGCCCGCGATGACCGAATAGCCCTCTCCCTTGGCCACGTTGTAGACGACCGATCCGGTATGCCGGTGTGCGCGGGTGTGTTGGTCGGCCCGGAGCAACTGGATATGAGCGCTCAACGTCGGCATCACCGACCCGCCGGTACGCGGGTTCGAGTATTCGAGCAGGATGCCGTCGAAGGGGGATCCTTCCGACGCCTTCGCCGCGTTCTGCAGGGCCGCGTAGGTCGGTTCCCAAGGGTAGGCGAAGAGCGGGGAGTAGGGCTTGGTCCAACCGTCCTCGAAGCCCACGGGACGCAGTTGGCCCGCGCCGTATGTGAGCAGCGAGGAGTTGATCACCGCCCCCCGCTCTTGATAGTGATTGGGGTGAACCTCGTAGAACCCGGCGTCGAGGGCATTGACCAGGGGGATGTCGAGTCCGTCCTGCCAGATGACCGGTTCGTCGGAGCCCTCGTTGCCGTGTTCGTGCCAGGTGAAGCTGGGGGTGATGGCGAAGTCGCGGGGGCCGACCTTCAGTTTCTGTCCGTCCACCACAGTCCAGGCGCCCTGGCCTTCCACGACGAAGCGCAGGGCGGCCGCCATGTGGCGATGCGCGGTCATCGACTCTCCGGGTCCCATTCCCTGCAGGCCGGTGTACAGCAGGCCGACGGCCGCGGTGACGTCCTTGCGCTCGGGGTTGACCAGGGCCACCACTCGTCGGCCGGCGTCTTCCGGTTTGACCAGGTCGAGCGAGTCGATGACGAACGGGCGGATGTCCTCGTAGCGCCAGAGGATGGGCACGGACGCCGGCTGCGGGAACCACGGCTCGATCTTGTTGGCCACGGTCCATAGCGCCACCGTGTCGCGCTTGCCGAGTTCGTCATAGAACGCTTCCAAGGCTTCGGTGTCCTTGACCCGAGCCCGACCGAGAACGTCGTCACTGAGTGACATATGTGTTCCTCCCTTTCGTCGGCGACGCATGTGTATGGCAATGGGCGCGTGCGGCCGACCTGAACCTGCGTGGATTTCGATCGAACTGTGCAAGCTGTCACCGCCCGCCGCAAAACCGAATATACACCTGTCTTGACGAGCGTCACAAGAGCGCTATAAAGTTCGGTCATCGACTTCGTTGAAAGGTGGTCAGTGACAGATGGCGAAAGTGACGATCGAACGGACGGTGGAGTGGTACGACACCGATGCTGCTGGCCACCAACATCATTCGTGCATCGTGCGATTCGTGGAAGCTGCAGAGGCAGCGCTGCTCCGCGAGCACGATCTGGCGTGGCTGTTCGGGGAGACTCCCCGGGTCCGCCACGAGGTCAACTACCGATCGCGGCTGTGGTTCGGCGAAACGGTGACAGTGACCCTCGAGGTTGTTCGCCTGGGTAACACCTCACTCCAGTACGCCTTCGAGGTGCGCGGCAAGGAGGGCGTGGCGGCGGACGGAACCCTCGTCGTCGCCCACGCCACCCCACAGTCGCCGACATCGACGCCCTGGCCGCAACCCGTAATCGACGCATTCGGCACGATTCGTGCCCAGGAAGCAGTGGTGACCAAGTGACCAGTCAAGAAGCAACAGCGCGTTCTGCACGAGTCGATGTCGGCCTGCCGTCGTTGAAGATCGCGGTGATCGGGGGCGGCCCGGGCGGCCTGTACTTCGCCGCTTTGGCCAAGCAACTCGACCCGCGACGGGAGATCACGGTATTCGAGCGTAACGCTGCCGACACCACCTTCGGCTTCGGCGTCGTCTTCTCGGATGAGACCCTCGACGGAATCACCGCAGCGGATTCGGCGATCTTCGCGGAAATGGAAGCCCAATTCGCCCGGTGGTCCGATATCGACATCCACTACCGGGGTCAGGTGCTGACCTCGGGAGGACATGGGTTCGCGGCTATCGAGCGACGGGCCCTGCTCAACATCCTGCAGACGCGGTGCGCACAACTCGGTGTCGACGTGCGATACGAAACCATCGCCCCCACCGCGGAAGATCTCGCCCGCACGCACGACCTGGTAGTGGCCGCCGACGGGGTAAATTCGATCACCCGCAAGTCGCGTCCCGACGCTTATCGGGCCGACCTCGATGTTCGGAACTGCCGATATATGTGGCTGGCGACCGACAAGATTTTCGACGCCTTCACCTTTATCGTCGCGGAGACAGAATTCGGGCCGATCCAGGTGCATGCCTATCCGTTCAGCAGTGAACGCAGCACCTTCATCGTAGAAATGAGCGAGAAGACTTGGCGTAATGCGGGATTCGATACCTTCGCCGCCGAGGAGGTCGCCGTCGGGCAGAGCGATATGAAAAGCGTCGAGTTGTGCGCCGGCCTGCTCGGCGAGCATCTCGATGGGCGCCGGCTACTGACCAACAATTCCCGCTGGATCCAGTTCTCGACGGTCCGCAACACGTCGTGGCGCGACGGCAACATCGTCCTCCTCGGCGACGCCGCGCACACCGCGCACTTCTCCATCGGCTCGGGAACCAAGCTCGCCATGGAGGACTCCCTCGCTCTTGCAGCGAGCCTGACAGTCGACGACCGGGACGTCCCACAGGCCCTGCTCCGCTACGAGCAGGAACGGCGCCCCGTCGTCGAATCCACCCAACGTGCGGCGCAGGCGAGCCTGGAGTGGTTCGAATCGATCGAGCACTCCGTCGGGCAGGAACCGCCGCAGTTCGGCTTCAACCTGCTCACCCGCAGCCGCCGCGTCACCTACGACAATCTGCGCGACCGCGATCCGGAATACATCGACACCCTCAACGATTGGTACCACCGTGCCCAGTCGCCGGACTCCGCCGAACAGCCGCCCCGTCCGATGTTCGAGCCCTATCGGATCGCGAACGCGCGGCTGAAGAACCGCATCGTCGCCGCACCTGTGGCCACCTACTCCGCCACGGACGGGCTGGTCGGTGACGCGGAACTGGTACGTCTGGGCGGCGCGGCGCTCGGCGGTGCCGGCCTGGTGATGACCGGCATGACCGCCGTCAGTGCTGCCGGACGCGTCACACCCGCGTGCGCTGGCCTGTACGCCCCCGAACAAATCTTCGCCTACCGGCGGATCATCAATCTGGTTCACAACAACACCACAGCGGCCATCGGCGTCCAGCTCAACCATTCCGGACGCAAGGGTGCGACCACCGTTCCCGCCGCCGGAACCCTCGGTACCTCCCTCGGTGAAAAGGGCTGGGAGACCGTCGGCCCGTCCGCGATCGCTTTCGGTGACCTTCCCGCGCCCCGCGAACTCGACGCTTCCGAGTTGGAGGGCATAGCCGAGGATTTCGCCCGGGCCGCCCGGGCCGCCGACACCGCCGGTTTCGATGTCCTCGAAATTCAGGCCGGGCACGGATTCTTGCTCTCGACCTTCCTGTCGCCGCTGACGAACCAGCGCACCGACGACTTCGGCGGAAGCCTGCGCAACCGCCTCCGATTCCCGCTTCAGGTCATTGATGCGGTACGGGCGACCTGGCCAAAGAACAAAGCGCTCCTCGTGCGGATTTCGGCGGTCGACTGGCACCCGGGCGGCACCACCATCGACGACGCCGTCGCCATCGCGCGGGCGTTCGCTGAACACGGCGTCGATGCCATCGACGTCTCCAGCGGTGAGGTCGTGGCCGAAGAGCGACCCGAGTACGGGCGCGGCTACCAGACCCCCTTCGCCGAGCGCATCCGCGCCGACGTGGGCATCACCACCATCGCCGTCGGCGCCATTTCCTCGGACGACGACGCCAACTCGATCCTGCTCGCAGGGCGCGCCGACCTCATCGCAATCGGCCGCGCGCACCTGCACAACCCCTCGTGGACCTTGCATGCCGCCGCCGAGATCGGATACCGCGGAGCGGGTGGCCAGTGGCCGACTCTCTACGCTGCCGGATCGGCAAAGCCGCCCACAGCCGGACGGGCGCGGCCTCAGCTGGCCTTGTTCGGGGAGGCGGAACACAACATCCACCAACGCTGGCGCCCAGGCGCAAGCGCCGTGACCGAGGCGGCACGCTGATGGACACCTTCCCACGTTTCACCGCGGCCGCCGTTCAGGCCTCCCCGGTGTATCTCGACCCCGACGCCACCGTAGAGAAAGCGGTCGGGCTCATCCACGAGGCCGCCGCGGCCGGCGCCACGCTGATCGCCTTCCCCGAGGTGTTCGTCCCGGGGTACCCGTACTGGAACTGGACGATGAACCCGGTCAAGGGAGGGGAGTGGTTCGAACGGCTGTACCGCGCCGCCATCGACATTCCCGGTCCGCATCTGGACACCCTCCGTGCCGCTGCGGCAGCCACCAAGACCACGGTCGTGATCGGTGTCAACGAACGCGGCCGACACAGCCTGGGAGTGCTGTACAACAGCGTCCTCACGATCGGGCCGGACGGCTCCCTGATCGCCGTCCACCGGAAACTGGTACCGACCTGGGCCGAAAAGCTGACCTGGACCAACGGCGACGGATCCACCCTCCGCGTGCACCAAACCGACGTCGGTCCACTCGGCGTCCTCGCCTGTGGGGAGAACACGAACACCCTCGCCCGCTTCGCGCTGCTGGCACAGGGAGAACTCGTGCACGTCGCCAACTACATCTCCCTCCCGGTGGCGCCGAAGGACTACGACATGGCTGACGCCATCGCCATCCGCACCGCGGCCCACGCCTTCGAAGGCAAACTGTTCTCGGTCGTCTCCTGCTCGACCGTCTCCGAGGAAATTATCGACATTGTGGCCGGGGACGACGAGGAAGCGGCCCAGATGCTACGGCGCGAGCGCAGCGCCCTGTCAGGGATCTTCGGACCCGACGGTCGCCCCGTCTCCGAACCTCTGGTGGACAAGGAAGGAATCGTCTACGGCGAGATCGACCTGGCACGCTGCATCGCCCCGAAGCAGATGCACGACATCATCGGTCACTACAACCGCTTCGACATCTTTTCCCTCAACGTCAACACCGCGCCGATGCAGCCGGTCACCTTCAACGGCGCGGGAGCGCCGCCAGAGCCGGAAGGCGTACTGATCGGCCCCTGGGGTGAGGACGAGATTCCGGCGAGATAGTCGCCCCGGACGGCACTCGCCGCATAGCTGGGATCCGTGCGGATCCGCATTGCTCGCGCACCGCAGACCCCGAGGACCGAGCTGTGGTGGCGGGCTCGGTACCGGGTCGGTCGAGAACTTCACTTCGCGTGAACCCCAGGGAAGGTACGATACGTAGGTAGAGATGGTGACGATCGTTTCGGCGCCGCTATTTCGACCGCGCTGGAAGGCTGGGATGGCGATGGACCCGACATTGGTTGCGGACTTGGCTGCATTGCCCATTGCCCGGTTCGAGCAGGTTCATACCGTCGATCTGGACCAGGTGCGATCGGTGGTCGGTTCCGCCTTCTGTCCGCATACGCTCGAACCCACAGGTGGCGACGGTGCGGCGTCCTGCAGGTTTCACTCGGCCACCGCCGGAACTATCGGCCTGCACTACCTGGACTACGGCATCGGTATGCGCATTCGCCCGAGCGATCTCGACGACTTCTATCTCGTTCAGATTCCCCTCTCTGGAGTGGCGGAAATAAATTGGGGTGCAGAAACATTCGAGTCAACACCGGCTGTCGCATCGATCCTCCAACCGGGAGGGGCGACGACCATGGAATGGCGCAAGGGGAACCGGCAGCTGATTGTTCGGATCGATCGCCAGGGTCTGGAGCGGCAAGTACAAGAGGCGCTCGGGGCCCCGCTCCGCGAGCCACTCCGGTTCGACCTTCGAATGGAACTGGAGCGACCCGGCATTCGCTCTTGGCGCAGCGTGCTCGAGCTCTTGCGGGGGGAAATGGAAAACGGTGGCTCACTGCCGAACGAGCCGATCGTTATGAAAGAGTTCGAGCGACTTCTGCTCAGTCAACTCATTGTGGCCCAACCCAACAACTACACAGAGGCGTTGCAGCGGCCAGTGCCGGCGGCGCCTCGAACGATTCGCCGTGCGGTCGAAATACTCGAACACCACGCGGACGAACTGCTCACTGTCGAGGATGTCGCATCGGCTACGGGCATCAGCGTTCGGGCGCTTCAAGACGGTTTCAAGAAGTACTACGGCACCACCCCGATGGGATATCTGCGCGAGGTTCGCATGAAGGCTGTACGCGCCTGGCTACTCGAGGCCGATCCGTCGACGACGACGGTTTCCGATGCGGCGAGCAGATGTGGATTCGTGCATCTCGGACGCTTCTCCGTGCAGTACCGAGAGAAGTTCGGCGAGACGCCATCGGCAACGCTCCGGCGATGAAGGTGGGTTTGCCCGCTGCTCACCGACCGGACTGAGGGCGCTGCACAATCTGTAGGAACAGTGCCACCCAAGCCAAATCCATGAAGCTGTCCATGTCGCGGTGTTCGGCGTCGCCGATGCGCCGGGATCGAGGTTCGGTACAGGGAGTCGGTGTGCAACGATGCATCGCGGCGGGGCTGATGATCCGAGACACGTATGAGGAGTACGGGATCTTCGGTGATGGATGCCTCGTACAAGAGCGGTCACTACGAATGCGTGCGGTTACAGTTGCAGTCCACGAAAGACGAGCGCAATCGTGCGCACCGCGAGGGGCGGGATGTTCTCCGCGTGCGCACCGTGCGTCGAGATGAGCAGATGCGAATTGGGGCTGGTCGGCCATTCCTCCGACTGAGCTACGACGAGGTCGCGGAGCACCTGCTGGCCCTCGGCGGTGCCGAGATTGAGGGTGATGCATGTCTTGTTCCGCGAGATGACCTTCCACCACAAACCGTGCCCGTCCTTCTGGGCTCCGTGTGAGCGGGCGGGGTCGCCGGTGGGGTGCTCGATCTTGATGACGTCGGCGCCGTAGTCACCGAGCATCATCGCAGTGATCGGTGCGGCGTAGACGGTACTGATGTCGAGGACGCGGATGCCGTGCAAGGGACCGCGCGCCGGAGTAGAGCCGGCGCCCGTGCTCTCGTCGGCCTGGTCGTCGGGCGAGTGGATGTCGCTCGGGTGTGCAGTCATAGGCTGTCCTCGCGTGGTGGGGGGAGGCGATATGGGTGCGGCGCTCGCCGCGGACGAGTGCCGCCCGATAGGCGGGTGCCAGGTGTCCCGGCGCGGCCGAAAAATTGTCAGGGCGCCGCTGCCGCCACTTCAGACTGGCACCCACACGGTTCAACTACAATTGCGGGTATGTCGACAGGCATTAACTTCTTCTAAAGTCAGGAGGTGGGTCGGGTGCTGGACACGACCAGGATGTTCACGCTGCGCGAGGTCGCCGAGCACGGCTCGATCACCGCGGCAGCGGCGGCGCTCGGGTACACCACTTCGGCTGTCTCCCAACAAATCGCCAAGCTGGAGAAGGAGGCCGGGCAACCACTCCTCGAGCGGCACGCGCGCGGCATCGTGTTGACCGAGGCGGGGCGATCGGTGGTCAAGCACACCGAACGCATCCTGATCGAACTCGAGGCCGCCGATGCCGAACTCGCCGAGATCAAAGGACTGCGCGCGGGTGTGCTGGCGCTCGGCACGTTCCCCACGGCCGGGTCGTCACTGCTGCCACTCGTGGTCAAGGAGTTCAAGACCCGGCACCCGGGGGTCGAACTGAAGGTGCTCAGTGGCCGATTCGCGTATTTGGTCGATGCGCTTCGCCGCCGGGAGACCGAACTGTCGCTGCTGTGGGACTACGAGTGGAACCGGGTGGATGACCCCACGTTGACGTACCACCACGTGATGAACGATCCGACCGTGCTGCTGGTGTCGGAACGGCACCGACTGGCCGACCGCGACTCGATCCGGATCGCCGAATTGCGCGACGAGTCGTGGGTGGTCCGCGCCGACGATCATCCGGTCGCGCAAACCCTCGAAAAACTGTGTCAGCAAGGTGGTTTCACGCCACGCACGAGTGTCTTCGCGCACGACTACGGTGAGGTGCAGGCGATGGTCGCCGTCGACCTCGGCGTGGCTATTGCTCCGCGACTGGCCGTGCTCAACCTTCGGCCCGACGTCCGGTCGATTCCCCTCGCTACCCGTCCGCCGCAACGGCGGATCCTGGTCGCGCATCTGACCGAGCGGCGGCTGAGCCCGGCCGCGCAGGAAGGAATCGCGGTGTGCGCTGCCGCCGCCCACCAGCTGCAGGAGGGCTTCGAAACCGGATAGGACCGGTCAGCTTCGGCCGATTCCGAAACAGTCGGCAAGGTGGGTGATCTTCTCGGCCCGACCGAGCCGGGGCAGGTCGCTGCCGTCGCGGACAATCCGGCCGCGGGCTTCGAAATCGGCGAGAAACTCCCGCGCCCAGGTCACGTCCGAGGGGGTGGGGCTGACGGTTTCGTTGATTACCGGCAGTTGTTCGGTGTCCAGACACAGCTTCCCGGTCAACCCGAGGGACACGGACACGGCGGACTGCTCGCGCAGCACGGTGTGACTGTTGCTGACGGTGGGGCCGTCGATCGGTCCGGGCAGGTTGCCGATTCGGCTGGCGACCACCAGCCGGGAGCGGGGGTAGGCCATGGCGAGGTCGTCGGCGCTGGTGCCGGTGTCGCGGCGATAGTCGCCGCTGCCGAAGGCGAGCCGGAAGACGCCGCGGGTGCGGGCGATATCACGCGCCTGGTCGATTCCGAGGGCGGATTCGACCAACGCGAGTACCGGGGTGGATCTGCCGAGTCGGTCGAAAGTTTCGGTGATATGTTCGGCGGCTTCGGTTTTCGCGAGCATCACGCCCGCCAGTCCGGGAAGCCCGGTGAGGCTATCGACGTCATCGCTCCAGTAGGCCGAGGAGCGGTCGTTGATCCGCACCCAGGCCGAGGTGTTCTCGAGCCAGGCGGCGACCTCTTCCCGTGCGTCGGACTTGAGTTGGGGGTCGACGGCGTCCTCGATGTCGAGGACGATTTGGTCCGCGCAGGAGCGGTAGGCCTGGTCGAACAGGTCGGTGCGGGTGCCGTTGACCAGGAGCCAGGATCGGGCGATCCGAGCATCGATTTCCCGACGTGCGATCGCCACGTTCTCCGGTGTTCGGATCCTCATCGCGCGGAGCCGACCAGTGCCGGAGCCGGCGCCGGGGCGGTGACGAACAGTTCCGCCGATGCGATGCGGCGGGCCGCCCGGTGGAGGGTGACCGATTCGAGTACCCCGTCGAGGGAAACGGAGAGGTCGACATCGAGTACCCCGGCGGGTGTCCCCACCCGAAGCGATCCCGGCCACCGGACCTGCGTGTTGTCGGTGACGACACCTCCGGTCACGGTGGACGCCGCGGCGACGGCGACCGCGGATGTGAGCCCGATCGCCGGGTGCGGGGCGAGCATCGACAGCATCCGGACCGAGATGTCGTAGTCCTCGGCGCGGATATCGACGCCGGCGCTGGTGCGGTAGTCCGCCGGCGGACCCACGACACCGACTTTCGGAATCGCATGGGAGATAGGGTCTCCCGGCTTGCTCAACCCCATCCGCAACGAGGACTCCCGACGTAGCGACAGCAGCAGCGGCAGGTGTTCGGCGATCGTCTGGTTGTCCTCCGGGCCGGTCAGGCCGAGGTCGGCGGCGTCGAACAGCGCCGCCGGGGCGCCGGCGACGACCATCGTGGCGTGATAGCTGCGGCCCGCGATCGTGACACGATCGATGGATGCGCCGGTGGGCAGCAGTGTGGCCGCGCCGCCGGCGAGACCGGTGAAGGTGAGCCCCACCGGGACACCCAACGCGCTGGTACCGGGCACGGCAGCGTCGCCTTCGGTGGGGATCATCCCGCCCGGGGTGGCGATCTCGGCGTTCAGGATCGCGCCGGTGTTCTGGTTCCGCATCCGCACGGTCGTCGTCGCGGAGTCGACCGGAACGAACCCGGACTGCAGCGCGTACAACCCGATCGCGGTGGCGCAGTTGCCGCAGTTGCTGCCCCATTCGACCTGGCGGTCACCAATCGCGACCTGAGCAAACAGGTAGTCGACGTCGATTCCGGGCTCGCTGGAGCGGCGCACGATCGCCGCCTTCGAGGTGGTCGAGCTGCCGCCGCCGACACCGTCGAGCTGACGCGGATCACCCGAGCCGAATGCCGACGTCAAGATGGCATCGAGGCCGCCGGCCTGAGCAATGAGCGGATCGACGTCGAATGCGTTGAACAGCCAGCACTTGCTGGTTCCTCCCCGCATCCAGGTTCCATGAAGTGTGAACACGGTCCGGCCCACCTTTCGGGTTCGAAGAGTTTGTGAGGCACCGCTGGAGGCTCTGATCGGATGGGGAGCGTGCTTCCCAGCGGTGTCCCACTGCCCACCCTGACCTACATCAGGGTGGAGAACAATGGCGAATAAGTCGATGAGGGTTAACTTCAGTTAAACCCTCGCCGGTGCGGTCTGCGCGTCAGACCAGTGTCGGGACGGCCACCAGCACCAGCCAGCACAGGGCCGGCGCGATCGCGACCACGATGCCCGCGTTGAGGAGCAGTTGCCGGTAGAACCGGGGCCGCTCGATGTTCTGGGCGTTGGCGAGGACGAGTGCGCCGTTGGTCGAGAACGGGGAGACGTCGACCACGGTGGCGGAGATGGCGAGTGCTGCCACGACTCCGACGACCGGCAGCGCCCCGGTCTGCAGCAGAGGAAGCGCGAGCGGGATGACGGCGGTGAGAAGCGCCGTCGACGATGCGAACGCCGAGGTGACGCCGATGACGTAGCAGAGGACGACGGCGACCAGCAGCGGTGCGCCGATGGTGATCGCCATCTCGGCGAGGTGGTCGATCGTGCCGATCTCTTCCATGAGCGAGATGTAGGTGACCATGCCGGCGACGAGCAGCACGGTGGACCAGCTGATACCGGCGATAGCCTCACTCTGCTTGGACAGGTCGGTGAAGGCGAGGATCGCACCGGCCGCGATGGCGACGAAGCTGATCGGCATATGCAGCACCAGGACCAGCACCAACACCGCGGCAATCAGGACGAGGGTGAGCTTCTGGACCCCGGTGACCGGCTGCACGTCGTGGTCGGTGACGACCTCGGTGCGCGGCGTCCGGATGAGGACCTGAGTGCCGCCCCCACTGGACGATTCGCCGGCCGGCGTTCCCCCGGGTCCCGCGGTGGGGGTGCTCAGCGCGCTCCCACCACCGTCGGAGTCGATGCCGGCGCTCGAGCCGGTGGCGGAGAACTCGAGATTCCGTACCCGGGCAAGGACGGCGTAGCCGACCACTGTGAGGACCGAGAGCAGCAAATTGATGCCGTAGCTGGCGAAGAACAGGGTCCAGGGGGCGATCGTCAGGCCGCTCGACTCGACGATGTCGCGGACGAGGACACCGGAGACCGAGATTGGGGAGAACGCTCCGGCGTGTGCGCCGTTGATGGTCATGATGCCCATTACCAGCGGACTCATCCGGGTCCGGGCGGCGAACGACATCGCCGCCGGGGAGATCAATGCGACGGCCGCCGGGCTGAACGTTCCCAGGGCCGTGAGCACGGAGGCGCAGAAGAAGAACACCCACGGGACGATCGTCACTCGTCCGCGAACGCCGCGAATGCAGGCGTTGACCAGGAGGTCGATGGTCCCGTTCTTCTTCGCCATACCGAAGAAGTAGGTGACGCCGATGATCGTCAGCACGATCGAACTGGGGAACTCGGCGAGGATTTCCTTGTCGTCGTAGCCGAGGAGGAACGCCCCCACGACGAAAGCGCCGATGAACCCCAATATGCCGATGTTGATGGGGAAGAAGGTGGCTATCACGAACATTGCCACCAACGCGATCAGTGGCAGTATCTCGATGGAAGTCATGGGCGTTCTTTCGGTTCGCTGCGGGGCGGATCGAACGGCGCCTGGTCGGCGGCCGGTCGCGACGGACAGACGTGAATATGGGGCGGAGTCACGCGGTGTAGATCGGGAGCTGTCACTCCCGCAGGCGCTGTGCGCGGTGCTCGCCGCCGCCCGAGGTGACTGTCGACGGCGTCGGCCGCCCACCCCGCACCGGGTTGCAGTACCTCATCGATGCCGGCCGAGGGGCGCCGAAGTGAGCGCACTGGGCGACCGACGGGATCGACAGGGCGATTCGGTGCTGTGATCCCGGGTGGTGAGGGAGTTGCGATCGTCTGCATGTCACATCCTTCGCTTGATCATTACCCAGATCACACTATGAGCGGGTTATGTTTATGACAATGTCGTATTTCTACGGCGGGGTTTAGCAGGATTAAAGGCTTGTGGGAGGTATCGATGCGCAACTCGTTCGATGTGGTGACACTGTTCCTGCTCCTCGACATCGCCGAGGCCGGATCCCTCACCGGCGGCGCCGAACGCGCCAACGTCACGCCATCCGCCGCGTCGCAGCGCATCGCCAAGTTGGAACAGGAGATCCGGCAGCCGGTACTGACCCGCCTGCCTCGCGGCGTCCGGTTGACGGAGGCTGGTGAAATTCTCGTCACGCGTGCGCGGCTGTTCCGCCAGGAAATGCGCGCTGCCCGTGGTGACTTGGAAGCTCTGCTGGGGCTCGAGCGCGGCACCGTCCGACTCGGCTCCTTCCCGACCGTCAGCGCCTCACTACTCTCGGACGCGCTGAAGGACTATCACGCCCACTGGCCCGGCATCGACGTGCGGGTCCAATCCGCGGTCCGCCCGCGACTGCTGGAAATGCTCCATTCGAGCGAGGTCGAAATGGCGTTGCTCTGGAGTTACGACTGGACCGAGGAGACCGAGAAATCCCTGGCCCTCATACCGCTGATGGAGGACGAAACGGTCCTGCTCGTCCCGCTCGACGGGCCATACATCGACAATGTCGCGGTAGCATCGCTGCGATCGGCGAAGTGGATCATCCGCAACGCAGACCACCCGGCCGCCGAAGTGCTCTACCGTAGCTGCGAGACGGCAGGGTTCACCCCGAACGTCGTCTACGAGGCCCATGACTACCAAGAGATCGAAGCGATGGTCGCCGCGGGGGTGGGCATCGCCATGGTTCCGCGTCTGGCCGTCGCACACCATCGCCCGGACGTCCACGCTGTCCGATTTCTTCCCACCGACCGGGTTCCGACACGATCGATTTACATCGCTTCGCTCGCACGTCGGCAGTACACCCCGAGCATGCATGCCGTCTCCCGGGCACTTCACGACGCCGCCGACACCATCACCGCGCGACGCTGACTCGAGGATGCCATGCGGGCCGCGGCGCCGCCTGCTCACAGCCGCAAACCGCGCACAGCGCTTCACCGCTAACGGATCCGCTTACGGAACGAAGGCGGACTGCCGCCAGCATGCTCTGGGACGTCACTTCGTCCCGGTGCGGGTTCCTGCAAACACGTGTGGTGATTCGGCCGCCCGCGGAGACTGGCTGTATGGCAAGCGAATGGCAGGATTCGGAACGACATGCCAGCTGGGTACTGGGTTCGCGACGGAGTCGAGGTGATGCGGAAAACCACGGTGGTCTCACTCGTGCCCGCCCGGTTCGAAGCTTATGGCCGCGTGCTGCACCCGGTGCAGTCGGTCGACGACGGCGGGTATACGCGGTGGCTGCGCTGGTCGGACATCGCCCGTGTCACGGGCGCGATGGCTCATCCTTCGATGGAGCTGGAGACAATGCTCGAATTCGCCCCGAAGGGATACTTCCAGTCGACCCCCATCGTCCCGGAGTGTCGGTCGACGTGTGGCGACGCGGCGATCGTGAACGAGGCGTCCAGCTGCTCGAACAGGCGCTGCAAATCGACTCAAAGTGAACGACCGGTTCAACGCAAGCCTATGTCTGCAGGCGCTGGCATGGATCGGGCATCGGAGGAGCTCAGCCGGTCTGTGGGAAGCGCGATTGTCGTACTGCCCAATTTGAGTGAGTACCAGAAAGCCTGTGAAGGCGCGACGCAGCGTGCCTCGAGTACGGAGGCTTATGCATCCGCGCATCGTGACGGCGCGGCGTTAGGTTTCGACGCCGCGGTCGCCTACGCCTTGGGTGAGCAACTTCATCCTCCGGAGTCGACCCCTTGCGGTCCCGCCGCACACCTGACAAAGCGTGAGCTGGAGGTTGCTGATCTGATTGCCGAGGGCCTGACGAATAAGGAGATCGCTGCTCGCTTGGAAATTTCCCCTCGCACCGCTCAGGGGCATGTCGAACACCTACTTACGAAGTTGGGATTCACTTCACGCGAACAGGTCGCGGCATGGGTCGTCGAAACACGCAGAGAAAATTCTGTGGCCCACGTCGCGGCGTTGGTGGCGGTGATGATGGCCGCTGCCTCCTGCAGCACCGCACCGCACCGCAGTACACGGATGCGAACATCGAAACACTGCCCTCAAATGCAGTAGGAACCGTGTCGCTCGGCGACCGCGCGGTCGAAACCTTCCGTGGTCGGACCCTGGTGTTCGTCTTCGACGAGAGCGGAAACGTCCTCGGCCGTTGGAAAACGGACGCATCGGCGGCAACCAGGTGGTGCCTTACACCACAACGTAGTCACCGCCTGCTGCCATGCAGTGACCACACACACCGACACCGCCGCATCGATACCCCTCTCACCGAGCACATCCCGTGCATCGATCTGAAACAACCCAAACAACGTCTCGGCTGGTCAGGCCGGTGTGAGACGGCACTGAACCGGTGTGGGAACGGGCCGAAAACCGCCTGCAGGTAGCCTTCACTGCATGGATGCGGGTGAAGATCGACGCAATCGAGCGTTACCGCGCTGTCAACGACGCTGCGGCCACGCCCGAATTTCGTCTGCCCGCTCATGCGTTCCGAATGCCTTTCGAGAGGAGCAGAGAGTTGTCGGTATCGAAGCCCGAATCGAAAACCAGAAACCCGGAGAAAGGGTATGTCGCCCTTCTGGGTTGGAGTTTGAATGCTATCGAATCTGTTGACCGTTTCGACAGGCGATATCTCGTCGTCGCGCCCGATTGGGCCGAAGATTATTGCAAGGAACACGGAATTCCGTATGTGCCGTGGAATTTCGAGCGATTGAACGATCGTTCCATGGAGATCGCCGAGACGCTGAAGGCGAAAGGTGTCGACGTCGCGATCCCACTGTTCGAGGAGACCGTCGAGTGGGCGGGCGCGATCAACTCCGTCCTTCTCGACAATCCACGACTCTTCGGCCAGTCTCTGCTGCTGCGCGACAAGGCCTTGATGAAACGTCGCGCCCAACTCGGCGGCATCCGCGTGGGAATCTTCGAGGAAGCCCACGAACGCGACGACGTCATCCGATTCCTCAAGCGAGTCAACCAGACATTGCTCAAGTTGGACGGCGACCCGAACGATCCGATCCATCTCAAAGCCTTCGACAAGGCCGGCAGTCTCGGGCACCGGGTGATCCGCACCCCGGATGAGGTCGACACCATCCCGGACGAGGAGTTCCCGGTCTTGATGGAGTCTCATCTGGACGGGTGGGAGTTCGCAGTCGAGGCATGGATTCACAACGGAAAGATCCGCTTCCTCAACATCTCGGAGTACGTGACCCTCGGATACTCCGTGTTCGTCCCGGCCACACCGGAGTTGGAGAAGTACCGTCCGGAGATCACTCGTCAGATCGAGAAACTGATCAAGACCTTCGACATCGAATTCGGGTTCGTTCATCCCGAGTACTTCGTCACCAGCGACGGAGAGATGTACTTCGGAGAGGTCGCGTACCGTCCGCCGGGCTTCAAGGTGTTCGAGTTGCTGGAACGTGCCTACGGGTTCAACGCATATCAGGGCCTGGTGCTGGCATTCGATCCCAAGACGACGGAAGAAGAAATCGAGGACTTCTTCCCGAAGGAAGTGGTGGACGCCAAGGGGCATGCCGGCTGTTTCGGTGTCTATCCACGACGACGCGTCGTCAGCCAACTGTGTATGCCAGAGGAGACCGAGGACCACATCTATTTCGAATCCCACGAGCTCACAGCGCCATTGGAAGAGACGGTCACCAAGCGAACTGCATTCGGCACGCACTGGGGACTCCTCCACTTCTTCGGTGACGATCCCTACGAGATGCGTGATCTACTGAAGAAACAGGAAGAACTCGACTTCTACGTTTGAGTCGAGCAGGTCCGTTCATACGTGAGGATCCCCGGTTGAAATCGACCAGCAGCGATACGAATACCGACAGTACGACGTTGGAGAAACGTCTGGCCGGGCTCGACGATGCCACCCGATCGTTGGCAGTGACCCGCGATTTCGGTAAACACGTCAAGCTACGCCCGGTGCTGGACGCCCTGCGTCTGGTTCTGTTGCAGCCGGGGGGCGCCGCAGCAGTGCAGGCCCGCGCGGCGGACCTGGACGAAGCGGGCCTGTTCGTCGGCACCGACTGGGCCGAACCACAGATTCTCATCCCGGCGCTGAGCACCGGAGCATTGAGCAGCGCCAATGCGGACACGGTGGTACTGGAGGCCGTCAACGAATTGCGCCTGCTGGCCGTCGCCAAGGGCGAGTATGCGCACCCGTTGATCTCCGCCGAGCAAGCCAGGCACCATCTTTCGCAAGTCCTGGCCGTCAACATGTCGCTGTTGTTGACGCCCCCCAGCGAAGCGGAGCGTGAACAACAGGGACGCCTGGCGCAGGCGACCCGGGCACTGTTCCGTCATCTGGGACAGGGTGTCGGGTACGACAACATCCTCGAACACCTCGTGGAGGAGATCTGGAGGATCCTGCGGCAGCGGCCAATACAGGTCGATCAGGTCAAGCAGATGATCACACAGATCGCCGTATACAGGAACAGTCCGGACATCGAACCGGGTGCCAGCGGGGTCGGCGCCGATCGTCTGATCAGCAGTCTTTTCGGCACAACGGATGCCTGCCGGGAAGACCCGGGCGTCGATGTCTACCGCAGTCGCCTGGAAGCAATGGACAGCAGCGGCCTCCAGTACGAAGCGGCCGGATTCGCGCGCGCAATGCACGACACCGGACTGGTCTCGCCGTACCACGCCGTACTGCTGCGGTACCTGCTCGAAAAAGGGGAGTACCTGATCGGGGAAGCCCTGGGGCTGTCCAGCACCGGCCGCGACTGCCTGCTCTGCTACCACGACCTGGTGCGCAGCCTCATCGACAATGCGGTCCATATCGAGACCGCCCAATGCATCTACGGTCTCGCGTTGATGCTGGAACGGGGCATTCTCTATCAACCGGCCGTCGCCCCCGCCATGTGGCGCCAACTGGCGCAACCACTGTCGGAGTATTCGCGGCAACGCCTGACCCAGACCTTCGGGCCGACGCTGGACGCTCGGGCTTGGCTGTTGTCCGGAATGCTGTCGATCCTGGGCTTGCCGCTGGGAGTGGGACAAGGCGACAACCCGACGTGCCAGTCGGCGAGGGCGCTGTCTATGTGGGCGTACAACGATCCGGACTACCTGCTCCAAACCCTGGTGTGGGCGGCACGGGACGACGAGATCGTCATGCATTTCGAAGGGCAACCGATTTCGTCTCGCGACAGTGCGTCCGGTGTTGCGACCGTGCTGCCAGTCGACCTCGACCCGGTATCGCTGCTCGTCGTGCCGCACCTCGACCGCATCTACGCGGAGATGGGGAGGCGGTGCGCCGACCGCGAAGGCGACCCGCACCGCTGGGTCAACCCGGAGTTCCACGGCTGGTGGTCGGGCCGCGGGTTCCGTATCAACGTGGACGTGCCAACCGGCAAACTGACCGAACTCGACGAGTTCCTGCGTCATTTTTATGCCAGCTATCACCCCTTTTACAACGGCAACCAACCGCTCATTCACCCCCAACCGGCCGGTATCGCTGTCACCGACAGCGCCGCCCGATTCATCGGCTGGCATGCGATCACCGTGCTGCGGGTCAATTTGGACCCGCAAGAGGTGATGCGCGTTTACTTCTACAACCCCAACAATGACAGCGGACAGGACTGGGGTGACGGCGTCGTCGTGAGCACCGCAGGTCAAGGCGAAAGATTCGGCGAATCTTCGCTACCGTTCGAGCAGTTTGCCTCCCGGCTGTACATATTCCACTTCGATCCACTGGAGCCAGGCGAAGTAGCTGGGGTCACCCGAGGCGAGCTCGATCGCGTGGTGGGGCACATCCACCGCAGTTGGGGTGCGGATCGGCTGCCGGAACTCGAGACACACGCAGACTGTTGACTCGACTTCACGCCGCAATCATGGTGCCGGTCCGGACGATGCCCGGGCGTGCACGGATCAGCCTCTTTGGCGTGCGCTCACCGGCCTGCTGACGCCGTGTCTGTTCTCGAGTTAGGTTCGTGCGGGCAGATGGCGACCCCGAGCCTTCCGCGTGGGTACAGATCCGGATCCACGTTTCACCCTCGCGAACGAGCGGACGTTTCTGGCCTGGATCCGGACGTCGCTAGGGCTTCTCGCGGCCGCCGTAGGGTTCCAAGCCTTTGGGGCCGAGTTGGTCGGCCCGACGGTCCACACGGTGCTGGTGATCGGAATGCTCGCGGGTTCCGCTGCGCACGGTGACGCATGGTCCGAGCAGGAGGATCGATGTCGCATCTGCTGGCGGTGCGGGGCGGCGGCTCCCACAGTTGGGTGGGCGCCGCCGAGTCCGCCGGCTCGGGCAGGTGAGCTCAACTGCCGAAGAGGGTGCCTAGTTCGCTGAGGTCAGGGACGAGTGCGGCGGCGGGTGGTGCGGGGTCGACGCTGGGCACGGTGACGACGGTGGAGGCTTGTTGCACGGTGTAGGCGGTCATCGGGAACTGGACCAGGTATTGCTCGATGCCGGGGTAGTTGGAGACCCACATGGCGGGGTCGGTTCCTTCGCGTCCGCAGGAGGCGAGGGCGACGTAGGAGCCGTCGGGGACGTCGGTGACCGATTGGGTTGTGGTGCCAGGTGGTATGTCGTCCTGCTGGTATAGGGACTGCCCGCTGCGCATGATGTCGTCGAGCGGTGGGAGTACGCCGCCGGGTGCGGCGGCGAGGGAGGTGGTGCAGCCGATGGTGGCGCCGGTGTTGTTGGTGATTGTGTTGGTCACGGTCGATCCGGTGACGCTGAAGGCGTAGGTGACGTCGGTGGCTTCGGCCGCTGATGCCGGCGCGGCGGTTGCGATGGCGAGGGGGATGGCCGCGGCGGCGAGGAGTGTGGTGCGGGCGGTCGTGCGCATGTGGTGGTCCTGTTCGTCGGGTGGGTGGTGCTGGGTGCATCGTGCAGGAAAAACCGACTGATTGGCATTGTTTTGGTGACATCGGGTCGACTTCGTACCCGAGGGCTCCGCCGCGGGGCGCGGTAGTGACCCCAACCAGTTCCCGCTATCATGAATTTGTGCCCGTTAATTAATAAAAGTGAGGGTGGGTGTGATGAACGAGCCCGCCGATGCCAGCACTGAAGCCCGCTACCTGCGCGGCGATCTCGGCTTCGAGGAGGCGCTGCGGGAGGTGACCGGTACCGACGTCGGACGCCAGTTCTTCGCCCAGATACTGCACAGCCTCTCCGGCCGGAACCCGGCGGCACCGTCGCTGTCCGACCACGACGCAGCCCTGCTCGATCGGGCCGGGTTCGTCGACGACCCGGCCGCGGCGACGACCGCACGAGTGGACCGCGACATTCGCATGCAGGAACTGGTCCGCCACTCCCTGTCGATCGCGGAGGCCGCGGACCGTCTCGGGGTGACCGCGGCCCGGATCCGGCAACGCCTCGGCGAGGGCACCCTGTGGGCGTTCCAGTCGGGCCGGAACCGGTTGCTGCCGCCCGCCCAGTTCACCGACACCGGCGCGGTGCCGCACCTCGACCAGGTGGCGCCGTTGCTGGCGAAGGACCTGCACCCGCTGACCGTGCAGGCGTTGCTGACCCGCCCGCAACCGTCCCTGACCGTGGAGGGCCGGCCGGTGTCGATCGTGGCGTGGTTGACCGGCAGCGCCGGAACCGCCGCCGATATCGAACAGGTCCAAGGCGTGATCACCGCCGCCGAATGGGAATCGGCATAGATGGGGTCGATGCTGCCCGCACCGCCGTCCATCGCCGACCTTCGTGATGCGGGCGTGCGCGGCGAGGAAGTGTTCGACTGGCAACCGGCCGAGGTGGTGTGGCGGGTGCATCGCACCACCGGCACCCACGTGCTGCCGTGGAATGGATTGCGCACGTTCGGGCCGATCCTGCGGTTCGACCACCACCCGCCCCCGCGGGCGCAGCGTCCCGGTTACGGCATCTGGTACGGCGCCTCCAGTCCCCGCGGCGGGTTGGCCGAGGCGTTTCAGAGCGCCCGGGTGATCGACCGGCACCGCGGCGACCCGTATCTGACCGGGCTGCGATTCACCCGCCCGCTGAGACTGCTCGATGTGTCCGGCATCGGCGAGGGGACGTGGGCAACCCGGGTCGGCGGCAACCACGCCCTCGACTCCGCCGCGCACGGCCGAACCCAGCACTGGGCCCGCACCATTCACCGGGCCCACGACGATCTCGATGGGATCGTCTACCGCGGCCGGTTCGCCGGCGGTGTCTGCATCGCGATCACCGAACGCGCCGCCGACGCGTTCCCCGTGCTGCCGGCGTTGTCGCTGCCGTTGTCGCATCCCGGGTTGTCCGGGCCGATCGACAGCGCGGCCTATCAGCTCGGCTACACCATCACCTGACGCTGCGACGCACGTGGGCGAACCGGTTGGGCACGCGGCGCATGTCCCGTGACGGAACGACATCGACTGCAGGACGCGCTTCGGTCGGAGGAGGGAAGTGATCGGTACACGTCCGGTCGGACTGTATGTCGGTGTCCCGTGTCGGTGTCCGCAACTCATCATTCGGATGGTGTATTGACAACCGGAAACCCTGCATCTGAGTCCACTACGGATGATGTGGGTTTCCGCCCCGGCCGCGCACGGTTGTAGCGGCCTCTATGAGGTGGATCCACCCGCCGGTGACCCACGACGACGCTCCCGGTGCTGGCCTGCGTCCTTCCTTGACAAGACCCGGTACGTGTGAGAACGCTGCGGGCCTCGGCGTGACGGTAACCAGAGTGTTGTTACGAACCTCAGGCGGTGGGAGTGGTGGGGAGCCAGTTGTAGTTCTGCTCGTTCCAGAATCCACACCGGTGGTCCGCTGCGTACTGCTCCGTGCTGACGGTGCGTGTGTTGGTGCCGGAATCCAGAACCATGATTTTGCCCTCACCGATCGCTGACCATTCGGGCTGAGTGGGAGCAGTGGGACTGCCGTGCGCGGCGAATCCTGCCCAATAGGCCATCATCGATTGCGACAATTGCTGCTGTTCTGGAGTGAACCGCGTCGCCAATTCCCCGCCCCACAGGTACGGCAGCTGGGTGGAATGCGCTGCTCCTACGTTGAAATCGGGGAGTTTGGTTTCGCGTGTGGGCGCGTGCTCGTCGTCGAACCTGTAGAAGAAGACTCGTGGCTGGTGGACAGCCATTTCGTTCGCCAGCGTCAGGTATTGGCATCCTCCGAGCCCGTAGAACACACTGCTGTCATTCCATATCGTACTGAGTGCGTAGGCCGCACCGTACGGACTCGGGAATGACGAGTATGGGTACTGGTCGGCGACAGCGTGTGCAAGTGGTCCGAATTCTTCTTGCAGTTCCTGCTTGTATCGGTCCTCGGTCATGTCTGCGAAAGGGATTGCCCAGCCTCGGGTTTCATCGCGTGTCTCTCCGATCATGATGGGGACGTTGTTGAACGAACCAGACTTGATCGCCGCGCCTGGTGTAATCGGAAGTTCGGGGCCCCCAACGATGGGCAGAGGGCCTGTGAGGATTCCCCCGAAATTCGTGCTCGCTGCGAGAAGTTCGTCACCAGATCTGGATCGTAGACACTGGGCCATGTCGCCGGGTTCGGAGCAGCCTGTCGAAACTGCGAACGAGGCGGCGTCGGCCTGGGCTTCTTCAGTTGAGTGGCTGGGGCATCCGCCGCTCTGGATGATCGCGCCCTGGAACAGACCGCTCGCTGTCGGCGACGCGAGTTGGGCGCACACCGAGTGTCCTCCGGCAGATTGGCCCACAATTGTGACTTGACTCGGGTCGCCGCCGAAGCCTGCGATGTTCTCTTGAACCCAGTGCAGGGCTGCTTGCTGATCCAGGAGTCCGAAGTTGCCTGCGGTGCCGTCATCGGCCCCAGGTAGCTGGAGGAAGCCGAAGGCGCCGAGTCGGTAGTTGATGGTGACAACGACTGTGTTGAACTTTTCCGCGATTCGTGACCCATCTGACTGGCTTCCCGAACCACTCATGAAGCCACCTCCGTGAATCCAGAACAGGACCGGGAGGGGCCCTCTAGTTCGTTCGGACGGTGTATATACGTTCAGATACAGACAATCTTCGCCATAAGACACATCGTTGCTGCCACTGCTCACCGGTTGATAGCACCTCGGGCCGAATTCCGCTGCTGAACGGATGCCGTCCCACGTCGGCGTCGGTGCGGGTGGCTCCCACCGCAGGGTGCCGACGGGTGGGGCCGCATAAGGCATGCCGAGGAACTGGTCCACCTGTCCAGCTGATATCCCCTCCACGTCACCAGTTTTCGTTGTGACGACCAACGAATGACTGTCCGATTCTGCTTGTGAACGTGAAGCTGCATGCTCGGGCCCCGCATGTGTGCCGCAACCTGTCAGGGCCGCCGTCAATGCCAGCACGATAGTTGTTTTCGCGAACAGTCGCGTTCTAACGCTCACCCAAATCTCCTTGGATTGACAGATGATTGCCTGGTCGAACGAAATGAAGGCGCCGATGTCGCCACGGGCGAGTAGGGCGGATTGCTCGGGAATGCTGGTACCGATCGTTTTCACGGCGGCAGGCTCACCCCGAGACTTCGCAGGTACAGGAAGGCTTGAAGCCCTCGCCGCTGGCAGCCAAGTATCTGCAGGTGGAGGCATACGGCGCAACAAGGCCGTCCCGGTAGACGGACCCGAAAGGCTGACCTGAAATGAATGCGGGAGATCTGCGAAAGACATAGTCGGCGTTGACTACCGGACGCCAGCGCCCCGGCGACACATCCCCGTTTCTCAGGCGTCGAGACGGAGAGTCCATGCGATTCGGCGAAATGCTTCGCGTCCCCGGCCCGGTTTCGTGTCGCGGGTTCGCCTACCGGACCGTTGGAGGTGTGCCGGGGCGCGCGGGTACCGATACTCGAATTCTCAGTTCCAGTCGACCGACCCATGGAGTACAGATGACGCCTTCCTTCCCTCCGCTCGCCGCGTCGGTCCATGCCGCTGTGGCCGACGCCGTGGCGGTCGTGCGCATCGAGCGACCGCCTGCGAACGCTTTCGATCCTGCGCTGATAGCGGAATTGCTCGACACCCTGAAGCCGCTGGCGGCGAACACCGACGTGCGGTGCATCGTGCTGCGCGGAACGGGACGCTTCTTCGTGGCCGGCGCCGACATCCGAGTGATGCGCGAACTGTCGGAGGAGACGCAGCACGCGATGCGGCCCTGGATCGAGGTGCAGCAGGTCCTCGAGACTGCTCCGAAACCCGTGCTGGCAGCCCTCAACGGGCACGCACTCGGTGGCGGAGCGGAGTTGTCACTGGCCTGTGACGTGCGGGTGATGGCGGCGTCGGCGTCGATCGGGTTCCCGGAAATCGGCCTCGGACTGTTTCCCGGGGCCGGCGGCAGTCAGCGCTTGCCCCGCTTGCTCGGCGCGCATCGAGCGAAGCTCCTCGTGATGGAGGGTCGGCGCCTGTCCGCCGACGAGGCCCGGCAGATCGGCTTGGTGGACGAGGTGGTACCCGACGACGAATTCGACGCGCGGATAGACCGTCTCGCCGCCGAGTGGGCGGCGAGACCGACGGCCGCAATCGGCCTCCTCAAGCGGGTGGTCGAAGCGGGGCGGACACTCCCACTCGATCAGGCACTGGACGCGGAATTTGCGGGTGTCCTCGACCTCATTCGCACGGCCGACGCCGCCGAGGGTCTACAAGCCTTCCTCGACAAGCGACCGCCGCATTTCACTGGTCGCTGACCCTGCTCGTCACCTCACCCGAAGGATGCTCATGACACACTCGATCGGACGGCGAGCGTTTCTCGCCGTCGCGGCACTGGCGGCCCTCACCGTCGCCTCGACGTCCTGTACCCGGCCAGCGACCGAAGCAGCGCAGGGGAGCGGGCTGATCCGCATCTCCGTGGGCGTCGACCCGTCGTACGCGCCGATTTTCCTGGCCGACGCCGAGGGCATGTTCGACGACGCCGGACTGGACGTTCAGGTGATGCAGACCGAAGGCGGAGCGGCCGGCGCGCAGAACGTGGTGGCAGGGACTTCGGAATTGTCCGGAAACGCCGACTCCACGGCGCTCACCGTCATGGCCGCGAATCCGTCGCTGCGCGCGCTCGGTGTGTTCGAGGATTCCGACCGCTACTTCCAGGTGGTCCTGCGCGAGGGTGTGGAGCCGAAGGACATCGAGACGATGGGTGTGTTCCCCGGTATCGGGCTCTACTTCACCGACTTGTATCTGCGGAGCCTCGGGCGAGATCCGGCATCGGTCAAGCTCGTGAACACCAGTCCACCCGAGCAACCGGCGCTGCTCGCTCGCGGTGACATCGACGGATTCCTGTCGTTCGATCCGTGGGTCGAGCAGGCCGTGGGGACAGGCGGTCGTGTCGTCGCGACGACCGGTGACTTCGGCGCCAAGTATTCACAGTGGATCCTGGCGTCCGATTCGTGGTTGTCGGCGAACGAGGACGTCGCAGCCCGGGTCTTCGACGTGATCGCCGAGGCTGCTGCAATTACCGATGCAGACCCGGACCGGGCTGCCAAGGCGATCTCCGACTCGATCCAGATGGATCCGGCCGAGGCCCGTCGGACCGTCTCCCAGATCGATTTCGGAGTGCGCGACTTCACCGACGACGACGTGGCACGGGCGAATCAACTGGTCACCTTCTTCCGAGGCCAGGGCAAGATCACAGGAGAAGTCGATACCTCGCGCGTTCTGCTCCGTGGGTGGGTCACAGCCCACGTGAACCAACCCCCGGCCTGACCCTCGGCGACGGCGCGTCCGTTCGGTTCGGTCAGCAGAACAGATCGATTCACTGGTACGAGAACGCGACGTAGGTTCGGTTCCAGTGAACGGGCGGACGCCCGCTGGGAACAATGAAACGGAGTCCTTCTGGTGGAAAGCGCAATTCGCGTGGTGGAGTTGTCCAGCCCGCTGAGCCGATTCGCCGGCCGCATCCTGGTCGGACTGGGATACGAGGTCGTTCTGGTCGAACCGCCGGAGGGCGATCCGACCCGACGGGAACTGGACGGCCACGCATTCACGCACTGGCACGCCGGAAAGAAATCCGTCGCGATCGACGTCGAGACAGCCGTGGGCCGTGCGGAACTGGCGCGCCTGGTGGCCGGGGCGGACGTTTACCTCGATGGCAGCGCCGTCGGCGACGAGCCGATCGAGCCGGCGCCGGGATCGGTCGTTCACGTACGAGTCACACCTTTCGGCGTCGACGGTCCGCGCCGCCAGTGGTGCGCCACCGACCTGACGCTCGCGGCCCTCGGCGGAATGCTCGCTCAAGTGGGTGAACCTGCTGGGCCCCCGCTGTCTCTACCTCAGGGCCAAGCCGAACAGCTGGCAGGGGTGAACGCCGCGATCGCGGTGTTGCTCGGACTCCGGTCGCGGCGTCAGGGCCCGGTCCCCCTGATCGACGTCTCCGCACAGGAATGCGTGGCGGCAGGCCTCGAGGCCGGCGCCCTGGCCTATCTCCACGAGGATCGCGTCCCGGACCGACCCGGCCGGGTGCACCCGTTGGTACCGCACGGCCTGTTCCGGGCCGCCGACGGCTATGTCGGTGGCGGGCTCGGCGGAAGTCCCCGAATGTGGGACGCACTGGTCTCCTGGCTGGTCGAGGAGGGTGCCCAGGAGGATCTGGACGACCCGAAATGGGCTGACCCCGTCGAGCGGAATGAGCACCAGGACCACATCTTCGCCGTGCTGCAGGGTTTCCTCGACAAGTGGCCGAAGGAGGACTTCGCGCGGACGGCGCAACAACGCAAGCTGCCGTGGTCCGCCGTCGTCCGACCGGACGAACTGTTGTCCAACCCCCAACTCCAGGCCCGCGACTTCTTCGTCGACGTCGACGAGCCCGGGTGCACCGTACGAGATCTGGGCTTCTCCTTCCCCTTCCCGGAAGGAGGGAGGACCCGGGCCCTGCCGGTCCCGCCGATCGGTGCGCACCAGTGCCTCCTCTACGAGCCGGAAACCGAAGTCCTCGAACCGACCGTGACCGCATCCGGCCCTGACCTGCTGCCCCTGTCGGGCGTCCGGGTCCTGGACCTCACCTGGGTTCTCGCCGGTCCCTACTGCACTCAGATCCTGGCGGACCACGGCGCCGACGTCATCAAAGTCGAGTCGTCGGGCCGACCCGACCCGACACGGTTCGCGCCGTTCATGCACCTGTCCCGCGGACCACACGACGACCCGAACACCAGCGGGTACTTCAACGACGTCAACAGGAACAAGCGCAGCATCACCCTGGACACTCGTTCCGAGGCAGGACTGGCCGTGCTCGCCGACCTCGTGGCGCAGTCCGACGTGGTGGTCGAGAACTTCAGTTCCTCGGTGATGGAGAAGATGGGCTTCGGGTACGAACGACTGCGGTCGTTACGTCCGGACATCGTGTACGTCTCCATGTCGGGGACCGGCCACACCGGACCGCGACGCGATTGGGTCACTTACGCGGACATCGTCTCCGCGGCCACCGGACTGACCGCTCTCACCGGGTGGAGTGCCGATGACGTCGTCGGAGTGATCTACGGTCATGGCGACATCGTTGCAGGATTACACGGCGCCGCAGCGGTTCTCGCCGCTCTCGAGCACCGAGGCCGCACGGGCCGCGGTCAGCACGTCGATCTCTCCCAGCTGGAGGTGATGGCGTCACACATGGGCACCAGTGTCGTGCAGGCGACGGGCGCCGGACAGCTTCCCGTTCCGCTCGGCAATGCTCATCCCGACATGTCACCGCACGGTGTCTTCCGCTGCCTCGGACCCGACCGCTGGTGCGCGGTCACCGTTCGTGACGACGCGGACTGGACCAGATTGTGCGCGGTGATCGGCCGCTCGCGATGGGCCACGGACGAGCGTTTCCGCACGCCCGGGGCGCGACGGGCGCACGAAGCCGACATCGCGGCAGCGATCACGGCATGGACGTCGCCGCGGCCTGCCGATCTCGTCGCTGAGCAACTCCAGCAGGCGGGCGTCCCCGCCGGGTCCGTGCAGAACGGGCGGGACCTCGTCGAAGCCGATCCGCATCTGCGTGCCCGCGGTTATTACGTGCCCGCAGTCCATCCCCGTGCGGGAGCCTTTCTCCACCAGGGCGCTCCGATCCGGGTCGGGAAAGCCGTCACGATCCGGCAACCGGCGCCGGTGCTGGGCGCGGACACCGATGCCGTGCTCCGCGAGGTCACCGGTTACTCCGCGGAGACCGTTGCGCGGCTGCGAGCCGACTCGGTCCTCACCTGAGCCGGTCACTTCGATCAGGCTTTTCCACTCGACAGCACTCCCGAAGGACAGAACATGCGTGCAGCCCGCTTTCACACATTCGGACACGACCCGATCATCGACGACGTCGAGGTGCCGACCCGGAAACCCGGACAGACCCTCGTCCGGATCGACGCGGCGGCGCTGGGGCACCTCGACCTCACCGTCGGCAGCGGGAACTTCGACATCAAGCCGGCCCTACCACACGTCGGAGGCACCGACGGGGCCGGCACCGTGATCGAATCGGATACTTTCGACGCCGGTACTCGGGTGTTGGTCCGGGGTGGCGGAGTCGGCCTCTTCAAGCCCGGATGCTGGGCCGAGTACCTCGTGGCCGCCGACAAGGTCTTCACCCCGTTCGATTCGACCCTCGAACCGGCGATCGCGGCCACGTTCTTTCTCCCGAGCACAACGGGTTTCGTCGCGGTCCACGACATCGCCCGCGTCGCCGCCGGTGAGCGGGTCGTCGTGTCCGGCGCCGCCGGCGCGGTCGGGTCCATGGTTGCACAGTTCGCGCTCCTCGCCGGCGCCGACGTGATCGGTGTGGTGGCGCGGGCGGACCAGGTACCGCTCGTCCCCGACGGTGTCCGACCGGTGGTCGGCCGTGGATCTGAACTGGCCGAGACGCTGGGGCCCGATCCAGTGGCGGACGTGCTCGTCGATACCCTCGGCGGCGACTCGCTGCCGTACCTGCTCGAGCGCGTCCTACCCGGCGGGCGGGCCGCACTGATCGGCTACACGCTGGGGACCGAACTCACGATCGATTTGCCGAACTGGCTGCTCAAGGATGTACAGTTGCTGCCGGTCAACATGATTCGCAAGAGTGCGCGACAGGCAGAACTCGCACCCGACCTCATTCGGCGCCTCGTCGACGGCGAGATCGGCATGGCGGTTCAGGAGTTTCCGCTCGACGACATCGCGTGTGCACTGCAGATGATGCGTGAAGGGAAGGTCGCCGGCCGCGCGGTCGTCGTACCGTGACCGGCCGCCATCGCTCGTTCGCCGAAAGAAGGTGACACCCGTGACGCCCGAATCCGATGCTCTGCCGCTGCCGGCGGCGATGACGATTCCGTCCCTGCTCGTTCAGCGTGCCACCGAGCGGGGCGATCATCTCGCCGTCCGGGCCGGGGACGTGGAGGTGTCCTATCGCGAACTCGTGCAGCGAGCCGCAACGTCGGCCGAGGCGCTGTCCAGACATGGGATCGGCCGGGGTGACGCGGTGGCCGCGATGTGCGCCAACCGCATCGAATTGATCGATCTGCTGCTCGGCTGTAGTTGGCTCGGAGCGGTCACGGTGCCATTGAACACAGCACTGCGTGGCGCCGCCCTCGACAGCGTGCTCGAGCAGTCCGGGGCGGGCCACCTGTTGATCGAGCCCACCTTTTTGCCCCGGCTCCGGCAGACGCGATTCACTGGTGAATCCTGGATACTCGGCACTTCGTCCGTTCCCGGGCCGGGAGACAGCCGAACCCCCGGACGAGCGGCCGACCCCGCGGTGACCGCGCTCGACACGGCGGCGGTGTTGTTCACATCCGGGACGACCGGGCAACCGAAAGGGGTCCGCTGCCCTCATGCTCAATCACTGTGGTGGGGCGCAGGAGTGGGTGCCTCCCTGGGGCTGGGACCCGACGACGTTCTGTACAACGGCCTTCCCCTGTTCCACACGAATGCACTCAACACACTGTTCCAGGCGCTGGTTGCGGGAGGAACGTTTGTGCTCGGTGAACATTTCTCGGTGCGGCGATACTGGGCGCAGGTGGCCGACAGCGACGCCACGGTGATCTACCTGCTCGGTGCGATGGTCGCGATGCTCACCGGCCGGGAACCCGCTGTGGAAGACAAGAAGCACCGCGCCACCCGCGCCCTGGCACCGGCGACTCCGGCCCGCCTGTGGACTCCCTTCCGTGAGCGTTTCGGAGTCGAACTCGTCGACGGCTACGGCACCACCGAGACGAATCTCGTCCTCGGAACGGTGCCCGGCGATCGCCGACCCGGCTATCTCGGAACGGTGCGCGACGGCTACGACGCGAAGGTCGTCGACGACGCCGACGCCACCGTCCTTGACGGCGTCCCCGGCGAACTCGTCGTCCGCACAGACCTTCCCGGAGGATTTGCCACGGGATACCTGTCCGAGCCTCCCCGCGTGGCGGGCGACTGGATCTACACCGGCGACCGGGTGGTCCGGGAACCCGACGGGTGGTATCGGTTCGTCGATCGGGTCCGCGACGTCATCCGGCGGCGCGGCGAGAATATCTCCTCGGCCGAGGTCGAGGAGGCCCTGGCGCGGCATCCGGCGGTCGCGCAGGTCGCGGTCTTTCCGGTGCCGTCGGAACTCGCCGAGGACGAAGTGATGGCTGCCGTGGTACTCCGGGAAGGAATGCAGTCGAGCCCCGAGGACCTACGGCACCATGCGGCACCACAACTGGCGTACTTTGCTCTGCCGCGGTTCATCGATTTCGTCAGTGAACTGCCGTTGACCGAGACCGGCAAGGTCCGCAAGGAGGTACTCCGTTCGCGTGGGGTCGGCCGCGGCACCTGGGATGCCGACGCCGTCCCGTCCCGGTGACCGGCAGCCGCCTCGAACCACCGGTTACCGGCCGCACCCGTTGAACGAGCACATCGCGGGCGTACATGCCTCGGCGCCTGCCATGTCGGTCGCCGAGTATGCGCAGCGCATCGCGTGAAGTGCTCGGGAGATCCCGATGCCCGCGGTTCGTAGGGCGCCGGCAACCCGGCTGACGTTGAGCCGCGCCGTCGGACCCGTTACCGACAGGGCTCCGGCGAGGGTCCGGGGTCCGCTGAACACCGGCACGGCAACACTCATGTAGCCGATGCGGGTCTCTTCGACTTCGACTGCGAGTTGCTCGTTGCGCATGCGGTGGAGTTGCTGGCGCAGGACGGCGACCGACATCGTGGTGCGGGCGGTGAGAGCGGTGAATCCTTGCTCGATCACTTCGTCGAACACCGCCTGCGGCGAGAACGCCAGGATCATCTTCCCGGTCGCGGTGCAGTACAGCGGCAACCGGCCCGCCACCCGCGACTGCTGTTGCAATCCGCGGTGACCGACGATCTTCTCGATGTAGAGCACGTCGATGCCGTCCCGAACCGCGAAGTGCACCGTCTCCTGCGTTGCAAGGAGCAGGTCTTCCATGAAGGGCAGGGCGGCGTCACGCAGGATGCGCTGCCGGGGGACAAGCTGTCCGAGTTCGAACAACCGCAGGCCCAAACGGTACTTCGTGCCCGCCCGCTCGAGGAGTCCCCATTCGACGAGTTCGCCGGCCAACCGGTGCACGGACGCCTTCGCGACACCACTTCGACGTGCGAGCTCGGTGAGCGAGAGGTCGCTGTGCTCGCTCCCGAACGCGTCGAGAATGAGCCGGGCCTTGCCGAGAACGGACGACATGTCTTGTCCCGCAACGCGGTGTGCCGGGGGAATCGGTACGACCGGTCCGAGGCCGGTCGAATGCTGCGCCTCTGTAGTCACTGCTGCCTCCTGGCGGTTGGCGGGGCATTCGTCCCGATCACAGCCACGCTAGGGCTGAACAATGGCGAGACGCACGCCACAGGGTTCGGTCACCGGACCCGTCCCAAATTTTCGGACGTGACCCGCACGGCCGGTGAGTTCAGAAAGGACCGGACCACCGCGGCTACCCGCGGTGCCTCTCGCTCGATCAACGCAACGGTCCCGTCCTCGATCACCTCCTCGAGCACCACCCGCGCCCCGGTGAACTGTTTCCTCAACGTCGGTAGGTGGGGCATCGAGAACGGGTCTGCGCCGGCAGCGAGCAGCAGCACCGGCGCCGTCACCGCTTCGATGCGGTCCGCCATGTGGTACCGAGCGCAGGCACGGTGTCCCTCGGCGGGATCGACACCGTGCGCGAGGGCGTCGCGCAGGAAGCGGTCGAGCAAATCCGTCGCCGGGGCCGGGTAATACGGTCGTCTCAGGTTCCACAGGGTCTGCAGGTGGCTGCCGTCGGGTTCGCGGTCGGCGCGGTCCACGCCTCCGGAACCCGGTTCGTCGCTGCCCTCCGTCCACGGGCAGGAGGACAGCACCACAGCATCGACTTCACCGGGGCGGCCGGCAGCCATCTCCATCGCGACCGCGGCGCCGGTGTGATGTCCGAGGACCGCCACCGGTCCGGCGTTCACGGCGTCGAGGAATTCCCAGGCGGCGTCGGCGAACGACTCGATCGTCTGCGGCGGAGCGAGTAGCGCACTCGCTCCGAACCCCACCATGTCCAGGGCGAGAACCCGGAACTCGTCGTCCAGGAGCGGGATCAACTCGCGGAACTCGTCCCAGGACCGCGGGGTCTGATGCAGCAGGAGGAGCGGCCGGCCACTGCCCGATTCCGCATAGTGCAGTTGTCCGAACGTCGTGTCGGCGTAGCCGAACCGTATCGCCATCAGTAGGCCGTGACCATGGGGGTGTCCACGCCGATGACATCGATCTTCGCGGCGCCGCCCGGATTGCCGACCGGCTCCGCCCGGGTCGGCAGGACCTCGAGGAAGAAACGTTTCGCGTCCTCCTTGAAATCGGGGTCTGCCTTCCGATCCACCGTGATCGCCTCGACCGGGCAGGCGAGTTCGCAGGCGCCGCAGTCGATGCACTCGTTCGGATTGATGTAGAGCTTGCGCTCACCCTCGTAGATGCAGTCGACCGGGCACTCCTCCATGCAGGAGCGGTCCATGTAGTCGATGCACGCTTCGCCTATGACGAATGCCATTGTCAGCTCTCCTTTTCGGTGGAATGGCCCGGGAAGATTTCCGCATCCGGGTCGAGGACGGCCGCGGCGTTGTTGACCGCGGTCGCGGCCTCACCGAATCCGACGGTGATGAGCCGGACCTTTCCCGGGTAGTCGGTGATGTCGCCGGCCGCATATACGCGCGGCACGGTGGTCTCCATTCGGGTATTGACGACGATGTTGCGCGAATCGATCTCGAGTCCCCACTCGGTCATCGGCCCGAGGTCGGCGGTGAATCCTAGAGCGGCGATGATGGTTTGTGCCGGCAACGTCGTGGTGGTCTCGTCGAGTTTGTGCGCGACGTCCACCTCTGCGACCCAGCCGTTGCCACGGACCTCGGCAATGTCCGCGTTGACCAGCATCCGCACAGTGCTCTCACGGACCTTCGTCACCGTCGCCGCGTGTGCACGGAACTTGTCGCGACGATGCACCAGGGTCACCGACGATGCGATCGGCTCGAGGTGGACCGCCCAGTCGAAGGCGCTGTCGCCGCCGCCCACGATTACCACGTCCTTACCGGTGTGCGCGGACAGGTCGGGCACGAAGTAGCTGAGACCGCGGTCGACGAAATCGAGCCCCTTCACCAGAGGGCGTGGCGTGAATGTCCCGATCCCACCGGTGATCACGACCGCGCCGGCGGTGACGGTGCGTCCCTTGCTCGTCCCGATCATGACACGTCCGTCCTCGGCATGATCCAGCGTCCGGGCCTGCTCGCCGAGCAGATATGCCGGATCGAACGGTGCGGCTTGCGTCAGCAATCCATTCACGAGATCTCGCCCTTTCACGGATGGAAAACCCGCGATGTCGAGGATCGCCTTCTCCGGGTACATCGCGCTCACCTGGCCACCGGGCTCGGACAGAGCGTCGAGAACGGCGACCCGGAGCCCGCGGAATCCGGCGTAGTACGCAGCGTAGAGACCGGCCGGGCCGGCACCGATAATGAGAATGTCGACGTCGAGGTCCGTGCCGTTCGACGCGTTGAGCGAAGCGTTCATGCCGGCAACGCTAATCATGTTGCCGTGCCGGATAAATGAAGCCGGTCCGGTCAGCAGACTGTGTTCATTCCTGCCGCTGACAGGAACGGACACGAACACGGAAAAGGCGGGTCCGCCGGCGAAGGAGAAACGCCAGTGGACCCGCCTGTAGTTCTGTTCTATCGACGCCGGAGTCGTCCGACGACTCGTTACCCGGTGCTCTGTGCACAGGCAGGCACGAGGACTACTACTTGACGCCGTACCGCGCCAGGTACCGGCCCGACAGCACCCTCAGGACACGGTCGAACAGAAAGCCCATGATCCCGAGCACGATGATGCCCACGAATGTCCAGTCGATGCGCCCGTAGTTCCGGGCCTGCCAGATCATCGAGCCGATGCCGTGGTCGGCCGCCACGATCTCGGCGGAGACGATGGTCAGGAAGCTGTTGCCCATCGCAAGACGGGCGCCGGTGACGATGCCCGGCACCGACGACGGCAGCACCACGGTTTTCATGATCTGCAGTTTGCCTGCCCCCAGGTTGGCGGCGGCCTGCAGCTTGTTCTCGCTGATCGCGACGGTCGCGGCGATCGTGCTCACGGTGACGATGAACACCGACGTGTAGAAGATCAGCACTATCTTGGACGTCTCACCGATGCCGAACCACACCACCGCCAATGTCACGAACGCGATCGGGGGGATGAAACGGAAGAATTCGATATACGGGTCGAGCAGTTGACGCACGAGGTTGACGCGGCCCATGAGAATGCCGACGGGGGCGCCGATCACGACGCCGAGACTCCACCCGACCAGAATGCGCTGGGCCGACGCCCAGATCGATGTCCAGAGGACACCGCTTTCCGCCAGTTCCCTTGCTGCTGTGACGACTTGAGCGGGGGAGGCGATGGTCGTCGGTCCGTACCACCAGGCGAGGAATGACCACACCCCTAGACCGATGACCGCGGAAGCGACCCACAGCGCCGCCGTGCGCAGGGCGGCCCCACCTTTGCTCGAGCGTCTCGTTCGGGCCGGTTGCGCTCGTTCGCCGCGGGTGGGGACGGTGTTCTGTATCGCTGCGGTCATAGCTGGTCCTCCTCGATGCCCTGATTGCGGAGCGAGGCCACGACCTCGGCGCGGATGTCGTCACGCAACTTCTCGTACATATCGATCACGTCGGGGTGCGCCCTGTCCCGTGGGCGCTGTGCGTGCACCTCGTAGATGCTCTTGATTCGCGCCTTGGGTCCGGCCGACATCACCACGACACGGTCGGCGAGCGTCAAGGCCTCGTCGATGTCATGGGTGACGAACACGACGGTGCACCCGGTGTGCCGCCAGATTCGGTCGAGCTCGACCTGCAGGACCTGCCGGGTCTGGGCGTCGAGTGCGCCGAAGGGTTCGTCCATCAACACCAGCGACGGTTGGTTGGCCAGGACTCTCGCGATCTGTACGCGTTGCCGCATACCGCCCGACAGCTGTGCCGGAAATTTCTTGCCGGCGTGTGGGAGACCGACCATCGCGAGGTACTCGGCGGCGATGCGCGCCTGGTCGGCCTTGCCGGCCCCGTGCATCCGGGGTCCGTAGGCGACATTCTGGGTCACGGTCATCCACTCGAACAGGGCCTCGGAACTCTGGAAGACCATGCCGGCGTGTGGGTTGCTGCCGTTCACCTCGTCGCCGTCGCACCTGATCTCGCCGGCGCGGGGCTCGATGAAGCCGGCCATCGCGGACAACAGTGTCGACTTGCCGCACCCCGACGGGCCGAGCAGGCACACGAACTCGCCCGGTCGCACCTCGAGGTCGATTCCCGACACGATCTCGGCGGCTCCGAAACTGATGCCCAGATCGCGGATCTGGATAGGGACGCCGGTGACGGTTCTGGCCGGACTGGGCGCGGCGGCTGGGCCGCCCGATGCAACGGCGGTCGTGCCGCCGCTGGGGACGGCGGTTGTGCCGCGTGTGGGGACGGTCATTTATTTTCCTCCTGGTACCAATCGAGCAGCATGGCCGAGGCCAGATCCGGCTGCTCGGAGAGAACGCCGATCTTCTTGTAGAAGTCGACGATCGACTGTGCGGTCTCGATGCTCTTGTCGGTCAGGTTCTCGACGCCGAAGTTGATCTCGTCGACCGCGGTGACGGTCTGGTCGTCGGCTACGTTGACGGCAGTCCTGGTCGCGGCGGCTGCGGTTCGAGGATCGGACTCCACCCGCGCGGTGGCGTCGACGAGCACTCGGGCAACCGCACGGGCGGTGCCCTCGTTCTGGTCGAGCCAGGGCTCAGTCGTGATCGCCCAGTGGTGGTAGAACCAGTCGAAGTCACCGGTGACTGCTGTGATGTGCCCGCTGCCCTGCGCGAGCGCGGTGGCCGGCCACGGTTCCCACAGGACGTATCCGTCGATGTCACCCCGGTCGAGGAGCGCCGGCATGTCCGTGGGGGTGGCGGAGACCGTCTCGACCGACCCGGCAGGAACTCCGTTGGCCTGGAGGTATCTGTCGGTCGAGATCTGGCTCAGCCCCGGGACGATGCCCATCTTGCGGATGTCAGCGGCCGAGTCGACCCCGTTACGCAACACCACCTTGAGGTAGTCGCCGGACACCTCGTACGAGTACATCGCCCGCAGGGACGGATTCTGGCGTAGCTGCGCGATCGTCGTGGTGTCCGAACTGCCGGCCAGCTGGACCTGGCCGGTCGCGAGCGCGTCGACGGCTTCGCCACCCCGGCCGAACTGGACCAGCTCGACGTCGAGGCCGGCATCGGCGAACATGCCCTCCTGGTCGGCGACGAAGAAGGGCGCGTACGACGCGTCGATGCCCACGGCGATCCGGAGCGGACCGCCGGCGGAATCGGCGGTGGTCTGCGTGGCGGGGCGGCTGCACGCCCCGGTCGAAATCGTGAGAACCACCGCCACTGAGGCAAGTGTCACCTTGCCGAGTATCGATCGCCAGGCCATGTTTGTACACCTCCTATTGTGATCTGGACCTCATTTATGGGGCTGTGGTGAAGAAACCTAATGCCACCTCGATGGGGCGTGAATCGACCGGGTCCACCGTGCGGACCAGGCCGCAGAACTTACCCGCGCGGGAACATCGTGGCTGGTAGGTGCGGCTTGTTCGAAACGCAAAGGAAACACATCGGCGTTTCCGGCGAGTGCGGTCGCCGGGCGGGGACTGAACTACATGGCACAGTCGGTCAGGCCGCCGAAGGCGCTGACCGACTTTCGATGCACGAAGCCGGCCGCGCTCGAGGACGCGGCCGGCTTCACGGTTTCGTGCTGTCGGCTCCGGTCAGACGACGCTCTTCACGCGCTCGGACGCCTTCGCCAGGAACTCCAGACTCAGCGGATTGTACAGCGCCGCCTGCTCGTGCTGGGGCCAGTGGCCGCATTCCGGATACAGCTGCAGCTGCGCACCTGCGATGTCTGCGGCCATCTTCTCGGCCTCCGGCACGTCCCCGAAGGGGTTCTCGTGGCCCCATACGACCAGTGTCGGTGCCTGGATGCGTGCGAGCCGATCGGGCCGGAGCAGGTTTCGCTGACGCGTGTCCATGTCCTGCAGCGACAGCAGGTTGTGAATGTTGGCGACGAAATCGGGCTGGTGGTAAATCCGGTGCCGCGCCTCCACCAGTTCCTCGGTGGCGTTGACCGGGTCGTGCATCAGCAGGTGCAGCCGGGCACGGGTGAGTTCGATGTCGTTGCTCTGGACGGCCTTGGTGGTCGAAGTGCGAATGCGCTGCATCACGTCGGGGTTTGCGACGGTGCCTCCGGCGGCGAGCAGTTGCAGCGACAGCACTCGCTCGGGCTGCTCACTTGCGAGGTATGCGGCAACCCAGCCGCCCAGCGATTCTCCGACGAGGTGGACCTTGTCCAGCCCGACCGCGTCGAGGTAATTCACGAGATGGTCTACATAGCGCGGAATTTCGTACGGGTAATCCGGTTTGCCCGTGTAGCCGTGGCCCAGCATGTCGATCGCGTGGCACTCGTAGTGCGGAGCATGTGCGGCGATGTTACGCGCGAAGGCTTCCAGGTGACCGCTGGTGCCGTGGAGGAAGATCACTGCCTCCTCGCCCGCGCCGGCCTGTAGCGACCGGGTGGGAACTCCGGCTGCGTCCACCGTCTTGACCGCGAAGTCGAGTCCGGCGAGTTCGTTCCAGATTGTCATGTGTGTGTCCTTTGTCGGGTGTGAAGGGTTGACGAGTCACGGCGCGAGCGGCCGAGTGGTGGGATCGAGGACGACGACGCCCATCCCCGTGAGCCATTCCGGCATGGGTTCGTAGGCAAGGCGTTCCGCGGGAACGTAGTTCACCATCGCGGCCATCATGAGCCAGGTGCGGAGTTCCTGCGCACCGTTACCTGCCTCGGTGTCGACCTCGTCGGTCGAGAACTCCGCGAGTTCGGCCGCCTTGCCGGTCTCGAAAAGATCGAGGATCCGGTCGTCGAACTCCGGTGAGATGGCCGCCTCGGCTGCGCGGATGATCTCCCGCCGGCGCACGTCGTAGTCCGACCAGTTCTCGCGACCGTCGAGCCAGGCCTGCACCATGAAGTCGTCCTCCTCACCGTGCGGATCACGCCAGTCCGGCCATGGCAGCCGGTGCGACAGACCACCGGACGCGATCACGACCACCCGCTTGTCCTCCGGATACGAGTCGAGCGCCGCGCGGAGCGCGTGTGCGAGCGCCTCACAGCGCCCGAAGGTCGGCAGCGGTGGTGCGAAGACGTTGACGACCAGAGGCACGATGGGCACGTCGAGGTCCGCCAGCAGGTACTGGATGGCATGCGACTGCCCGTGGTCGATCTGCAGGCGGGCGGAGAATGCGAGATCGAACCGTCCGCTCTCCACCACCTGCGCGGCGAGGTGGCCGGCCAGGTGCGCGTCGACACGCTGCGGGCCCTTCGGGGTACCCGACTCGCCGCTCGCGATGCACTCGCCCACGCCGAGCGTGAAGGGCGGAACGAGATCGAGCCAGAATCCTCTGAAGTGATTCGACCCCAGCAGGATCACCACGTCTGGCCGCGCCGCGGCGATCCGCTCCCGCGCAGTGACCAGCGCCTCCCGGAAGCGTTCCGCCTCGGCTTTGTGTGTTGTTTCCTCCCAATGGGTGTTCATGAGGGTGCTGTGCGACGCACCCACCCCCAAGACGATCTCGGCCATCAGCCTGTTCCTACTTCCTCGAGTGTGCGGGTCGCCGTGTCGACGGCAACACGGATCAGGTATCGGGTCAGCTTCTCGGCCTCGGCCAGGTCGACGGTGTTCATGCCCATGGCGAAGTCCACCTCGAACGGTGCGTCCACGACCTTGGGCATGCCGACCCGTATGGTCGGGATGCCCCGGCTGCGCAGGATGTTCGCGTCCGTGGCGCCGCTGCCGTCGCGGACCGGGCGGTGCGGTTGACCCTCGACCGCCTCCCAGGCCGCTACGGCGCTGCGGCAGAGCCACATCCGCTCGTCGGACGACTCGCCCGGGATCGATAGGATCTGCTCCACGTCGATGCGGGCGTCCAGTTCGGTGGCTATCCGCCGCACAGCGTCGACCAGTTCGCGTTTGGCGGCGGTCGGTGTGGTCCGTGGGCTCAGGCGCAGATCCACCATCATCCGCACCTGAGCCGGGGTGAACGAGGCGGTCCGCTCGCACCCACCCCGGATGTTCGCGACCATGCCCTGAGGAAGCACCAGGCCGTTCCGGTGCGCCTGCGAGTACTGCGGGAACCATTGCTCCAGGCGTACTGCCACCTCGCCCGCCAGCGCGACGGGGTTGCGGTACGGCAGTCGGTGCCGGGATCCGACGTAGGTGTGGGTGCCGTGCACGGTGACCTCGAACCAGGCCAGCCCCACCTCCTCCCATGACACCGTCCACCCGGGTTTGGCGATGAGTGCGAAATCTGCGCAGACTCCCTGTTCGAGGAGAAACGAACAGCCCACGCCCTGGCCGGTGTTGCGGCGCGGGTTTCCCACGCCCGGGCGAGGATTCGTCGGCATTCCACCGGCTCCGAAAGCCGCGACCAGGTCACCGGTGAGCGGTATTCCGGCAGCATGCACTGCTTCGATCGCCGCCATGACGCAGGCGGCATGTCCCTTGGGATTCGACGCACCGAGGCCGATGACGTAGTCGCCCTGGCTGTGGGCCCGCGCCGTCATGTCGGGACGGAGCGTCTCCGCCGCCCAGGGCACGTCTTCCTCGCTGTTGCCACTGGTGACGGTGTCGATCGGGGCGTACAGCATGAGGTCCGGCCCCGACCCGTCACCGCGCAGCCGTGCCCACGAGTTGGCTTGGCGGCCGTCGAGATCCATCGTGTGCGCTTCGATGCCGCTGGCCGTGAACGTCTCTGTGATGTGTTGTGCAAGTGGCGCTTCGTCGCCGGTCGGGCTGGCAATGTCCACCAGGCCGATGATCAACTCCCGCAATCGCTCACGATCGACCGTCGCCCACGCCTGTTCGGTCCAGGCGCGGCGCTGCTCGTCGAGGCCCGCGAGCGGGGTTGCGGTTGCGGCCGTCACGAGTTGATCCGGTGAACCTGGGTGTTGCTGCGTGCGGCGACGAAACGCCATGCCCTCGGCACGCCGGTGGCGAGCAGGACGCCGAACGTCACGCCGGTCAGAGTCTTGAACATCGAAATTCTCCTCTAGTCGGCGTCGGCCGCAGTGGGTGCGCTCGCCCCATTGGCCGACTCGGTGGATGTCGCCGGCTGCGCGGCCTTCCGCGCCGCGGAGGCACGGCGCTCACGAACCGGTCGATCGGATGTTGCCGGCGCGAAAGCGACTGCAGCCGCGATCTTCTCCCCATATTCCTCTTCGGCGAGATTGCGCCACGTGGTGAGCGAGACGTCGGGTCGGTACAGCTTCTCCGGCGGAGCGTCGGTGACGCGGACCATCCACTCGTCCTGGCCTGAGAACTGGCCGTGGAACAGCCACCGCACGGCACCGAGGTATTTGGCGTAGAAGCCGAGCCTCCTCACCCCGGTCTCGAAGTTGGCCATGAGTCCCACGTATTGGTGGTGATCCTCGTCGACCGGAACATAGAACTCGTAGTGAATGAAGTTGGGATAGGCGATCCGCAGCACACCGGGCATCGACAACGATGCGAAGCCCGGGAAGTTCTGGGCTGCGATCACCGGATTCACCTTCACGCCGGCGCCGACGTTGCCGATCTGCGAGATCTGGCTCTCGTCGGGCTTCTTTTTCCACCAGCGCTTGTTCGTCCACTTCCCGACGCCAGGAAATTCGGCCTCCCAGTAGACCTCCTCTTGGACCCGGTAGATCCACCGGTCTTCGGGGACGATGCTGGTGATATTCCACGTCGGCATCGGCTTGAACAACCGCCACAACGCGGTGCGGTGCAGGTACTTCGCATGCCCTTCGTCGAATCCGTTCTCGCAGGCGAAGCGCCAATTGCCGCCCCTGGGTTGGATCCGGCCCCCGACGACACCTTCGTTCTCGACGAGCTCACGGGGCAATTGCTCGTCGATCGACGGCACGGGCTCGTTCGCGATCGGGATGTACACCCAGACCAGGCCCAGGCGTTCTTCCACCGAATAGGTCTGCACGGACAGTTTGCCGCAGATCTTCGAATCCGGGCCGTCGGTGATGACGGCGGCCAGTTTGCCGTCGGTGAGCCGGAACGTCCACCCGTGGTAGGGGCAGCTGACGGTCCCCGGGAACTGTTGATCGCCCTCCGACAGCGGGACGCCACGATGGGGGCAGCGGTCATGCAGTGCGTAGACCTTGCCCGCGTCGCGAATGAGCGCGAGCTTCTCGCCGCAGATGGTGTGGCTCGTCGGCTCACCTGTTACCTGGTTCGCCCACGTCACCGGGTACCAGTATCCGCGGTAACCACTGCCTGCCTCGTTGTATCGAGGCCAGGCGGTCCAGTCCTGCCGACCGGCCGCGCGCGGCCTCTCCGGGAGAACCTGCGAGTTCTTCGGCGCCTCGACACCAGTCATGTGAAGTCCTCTCGAGATGAGATCAAGTGATGCAGGAGATCTTCCGATCGATCGCCGTGCACCTCAACAAATCCGGTTCGCTCAGCAGACCGGGTTCACCGCCGTGACGATCGAGGTGTCGTGGTGATCACCGCGCTGCCCTCCGCGCACAATGCCCCGTCGTCGGCGTGTTCGACGAGGGTGACCTCGATCCGGTCACCCTCGATCCGGGTGACGGTTCCGCTGACCGTCAGGACACACCCCACGGGGGCGGGCGCTCGGTTGCGCCACGTCACGGACGTCACCGCACCGACCTCGCCGGCCAGGCGGGCGGCGGCCCGGAAGAACAGCGTCCCCTGCAGCTGAGCCATCACCACCGGGTCGGGAAGGCCCTCGGCACGGGCGTAGTCGGTGTCGTAGTGAATGCGGTGCGCGTTGTGTGTGGTTGCACCGAAACGTAAAATTCTGACCGGATCGCACTGCAGCGCAACCTGTTCGAGAGCCTCGCCGACCTTCCATTGCCCACTGGGCGTCATCGGACGATGAACCGTTCCGTGACAATTGCCAGCGTGACCGATCCCGTGACGCGGTAGGTCTTGGACACGGTGATCAGAAGGAACTCACCGCCATCACTGTCCTTCCAGTCGACACCGTTCACGGTGCGTGTGACCTCGAGGGGCTCGCCGAGCGGGGGAGTCGAACAAAACTCGATGGTCTGCCCTCCCGCCAACAGGCGCACGTCCAGCCCGGCCGTGCCGGGCACTTCATCGGCGAACATGCCGTCGGGGCGATACTCCTCGCTGTCGGCGCCGTCCGGTCCTCGCAGCATGCTGGGCAGGTACATCGGGTGGACCCGGAAGTCTTCCCGGCCGGGGTCGAGGAATCGACGATCGCGCTCCGCCGACGCCCGCGCGAACGCCACGGACTCTGCTGCACGCACTTCCCCGAGGCGGCGGTGTGTGGTGGTGCCGATCATCCGGCACGCGCGTTCGAAGGCTGAATCCAGACCAGTTCGCATGGGCGAACGCTAGATCCGGTGTGGCGGCATCACCACGGTCCCGGACCGCCCAGCGGACCGAGATGCTTCCGCCACCGCCGCAGATCGGGTCAGGTGTGGTCATGGCACATCCACCGAACAGTCTGTACGCCACCGCCGCGGGCGTGAAGTTCCATTACCACGACATGGGCGAGGGGTCTCCGACGATCTTCCTGCACGGCGGCGGCCCCGGCTGCACGGCGTGGTCAGATTTCGGCCCCGTCGCACCACTCTTCGCCGACGACCGTCGAGCCGTGCTCGTCGACATCCTCCAATACGGCAAGTCCGACAAGTGCACCATCAGCGGACCGATGTGGGATTTTCACGCCGCCAAGATCGTCGCCCTTCTCGACGAACTCGACATATCCCGAGCTGACTTCGTCTGCAATTCATGGGGCGGGACGATCGCCCTGAATCTCGCGGCGAAATACCCCGACCGGGTGCGGGCTCTGGTGATCACCGGAAGTATGCCGGTCTTCTACGGACCGCTCGCCCCGTTGCCGGAGGACGGCCGACGCGGCCGCAACGCCCGGGACGTGTACTACGGCGGCGACGGTCCCACCCGCGAGAAGATGCGGCAACTCATCACTCGCCTCGAATGGTTCGACGGAGACCAGCTGCCGGACGACACGCTCGACTTGCGGTACCGGCAAAGTCTCGATCCCGACGAGATGGCGCTGGCCGCGGCGTCGGACAATCCGCGTGGGGACTGGCAGGATCTGACGACCGAACTCGGGATGATCGAGGCACCGGTTCTGTTCGCGTGGGGAATGCACGACGCCTTCCTCACGCCGGACTATCCACTGATGCTGGCCCGAATGATCAAGCACGGCCACCTCTACATAATGGACCGAGCGTCCCACCACCTGCAGGAGGAACGTCCGCACGACTACTACTCGCTCGTTACGGGATTCCTCGAACAGCGACACCCGTGACCACGAGCAGCACTTGCTCGGAGCTGATCCCCGCACCACCCGTCGGGACGAAACGCATCCAGCTCGTCCTAGTCCTCGGTGTGCTCACCGCACTGGGCCCGTTCACCGTGGACATGTATCTACCGGCGCTACCAGCCATCGCCGTCGACTTCGAGACCTCGGAGTCGACGGTGCAACTGACACTGACCGGGACGCTGATCGGTCTCGCTCTCGGACAGCTGGTGATCGGCCCGGTCTCCGACCGCTACGGTCGGCGTCGCCCACTCCTGCTGGGCACGGCAGTCCATGTCGTCGCGTCCGTGGCGTGCTATTTCGCGCCGACCATCACGGTGCTCGGGGCGTTCCGGACTGTCCAGGGGGTGGGCGCCGCGGCGACTGCGGTCATCGCGACCGCCGTTGTCCGGGACCTCTTCTCGGGCCGCGCCGCCGCTGTCATGTTCTCCCATCTGATGCTGGTCATGGGTGTGGCCCCGATCCTGGCGCCGAGCATCGGCGGAATCCTCATGACCACCATGTCGTGGCACGGTGTGTTCCTCGTGCTGGCGGTGCTCGCGGCTCTGTTGATGCTGATCGGTGCCGTCGCACTGCCCGAAACGCTTCCGCCCTCGCACCGGAGCCGACGCGGACTTGCCCCTGCACTCCGGACCTACACCCGGCTCGTTCGCGACGGCCGCTTCATGACGCTCGTCCTCGTGTGTGGACTGGGCCGTGCGGTCCTGTGGGCGTATATCGCCGGATCCTCGTTTGTCATGCAGAGGGAGTTCGAACTGGATCCGACCGTGTACGGAATGGCATTCGCGGCGGGTGGCGTCGTCCTGATCGGGGCGGCCCAACTCAACGTACGGCTACTGGACCGCTGGTCTCCCGCCCGGATCTGTATCGTCGCGCTCGCCGTCAGCGTCGCCGTCGGAGTTGCGTTCGTCGCGGTGGCTCTCCACGGCACTACCGGGTTCATGGGATTCGCGGTGCCGGTGCTGGCTTTGCTGTGCGCGACCGGATTCGTCATGCCGAATGCGCCGGCTCTCGCGCTGACCCGGCACGGCGACGCGGCCGGCACGGCGGCGGCGATCGTCGGGTTCGCGCAGTTCGGTACGGCCGCCGTGGTGGCGCCGATCGTCGGCGTCCTGGGGAACACCGCGCTCGCCGTGGCCGTCACGATGACCAGCTGTGCGGTCCTGGCCGTTCTCTCGCTCGGGTTCGGTGTCAGGCCGAACGCGCGACGCCACGGAGGGCACGACTGATGTTCGATCCCGCAGCCGTCAACGGCCTCGCCACCCGTCCGACATTCATCCGCGACGTCGTGGTGGTCACGCTTACCGCACCGACCACCATCGAACCGGTGAAGACGGGTACCGCGATACTGGTCATACCGATTCCGACCTCCTCGACCTCCAACGCGAAACCCTCTGTACGGACCCGATCGAGTTGTCGGCGAAGGCGGAGAGCCGAGGCAACGGTCCGAGTCGTCAAGGGGGCGAACCCACGAGCGACCACCTCGTCGAACACCCTCGATGGCGAGTACGCGAGGATTGCTTTACCGGTCGCAGTGGCCTCGATCGGTAATCGGCCGGCGATCCGCGACGGGAGCCGGGCGCTGCGGTGACCGGAGATCTTTTCCACGAACATCACGTCGAGGCCGTCCCGAATCGCCAAGTGCACCGTCTCGAGGGTGAGCGAGTGCAGGTCCTGCATGAACGGAACCGCGGCATCCCGGATGATGCGTTGTGTCGGGACCAGCTGGCCCAGTTCGAAGAGGCGCAGTCCCAGCCGGTAGTCGGTCCCGACCCGCTCCAGGAGCCCGATCTGGACCATCTCCCCGGCAAGTCGGTACACGGTCGCCTTCGCCACCCCGCTCCGACGTGAGAGCTCGGTCAACGACAGCGCTCCCGACTCTGCATCGAAGCTGTCGAGTAGCAGTCGCACTTTCCCCAGCAACGACGCGTTCATGTACATCCTCCGACACGCGGGTCCACTCAGCGGACCAGCCAGTCGAGCATACCCCCGGCCTTCATTTCCGAAGCAGGCTTGATCGCCGCGCCAATGTGGCTCCGATTTCTTCGGCCGCGGCGCGGACCGAGGTTGCATGCGTGTCCGGCCGGAAGCGATGGGACGGGCCTGTCACGCTGATCGCGGCGACGATGTCCTCGCCTTCGCGGACGGGGGCGGCTACGCACACGATTCCGGTTGCGGATTCTTCGTATTCGTAGGCCATGCCCTCGGCGGCGATGCGGTCGAGTTGGGTGCGCAGCGGTCCGGGCAGGATGATGGTGCGCGGGGTGTAGCGGGGCAGTGGAGCGGAGAGCACCTGTTCTCGGAGGGCATTGTCGGCGTGGGCGATCAGTGCCTTGCCGATTGCGGTGCAGTGCACCGGCATCCGGCCCCCGATCCTCGAGGGTGCGCTCGCTTGCCGATGCCCGCCGATCTTCGACAGGTACACGACCTCGGTCCCGTCGAGGACGCCCAGGTGCACCGTCTCGTGGGTGCGAACGTAGAGGTCCTCCATGAATGGGATCGCCACCTCGAGCAGGCTCCGCTCGACCGACGCCCGCATGCCCAGCTCGAACAGGGAGCCGCCGAGCCGGTAGCCGGCGCCGGTGCGGTCCAGCATCCGCACCGCCACCATGTCGGAGAGAACCCGGTGCAGCGTGCCCTTCGGGATGGACGTTCGCCGGACCAGTTCGGCCAGCGAGAGGGTCGAGTCGTCGATGGTGAACGCGTGCAGCACCATCATGACCTTGCCCAGCACCGTCGTGCGGTCGAACTCCTGATCGGACACTGCGAACATCACCTCCGTTGCCGCCGGCGCTCACGCCCACGATACGACCTGTGTTCGGCTCAGTGGAACGCAATGCTTGGCGGACCATCCCCCGGCGGCGACAGTGGAACCCACAGTCCATTCCCCACGATCACATCGGGACGTCAGATGAGCACACCCCCGGGCACCAGCCTGCCCCCCACGGCGCGAGCCACCGCCGAGGCGGTCGCCGACGCCGCCGAGCGGTTGAGCACCGCCGCCGCAACTTCCACGCCGTGCACCCCGGTCCGCGACCTGATCGGTACCGACGACGCCGCCGCCGCGTACGCCGTCCAGGAACGGATCGTCGCCGACCGAATCGCCGCCGGCGCGAGCGTCGTCGGCCGCAAGATCGGCCTGACCTCCCCGGCGGTCCAGCAGCAGCTCGGCGTCGACCAACCGGACTTCGGGGTGCTGCTCGACGACATGCGCTGCCAGGAGACCAGCTCGATCCCGCTGTCGCGGCTGCTGCAGCCGAAGGTGGAGGCGGAGATCGCGTTCGTCCTCGCACACGATCTGGTGGACGGGCCGCTCGACGACGCCCAGATCCGCGGCGCCGTCGACTACGCGGTGGCCGCCCTCGAGATCGTCGACAGCCGAATCGCCGGGTGGGACATCACCTTCGGAGACACCGTCGCCGACAACGGGTCGAGCGGACTGTTCGTCCTCGGCGCCGACCGGCGCACCCTCGACTCCGTCGACCCGGTCGCCGCGCAGATGCAGATGTTCATCGACGACACCGAGGTGTCGACCGGAACCGGCGCCGCCTGCCTCGGTGACCCGTTGCGGGCGCTGGCCTGGCTCGCGCGCACCGCACGCGAGTTCGGCCAACCACTGCTCGCCGGGCAGGTGATCTTGTCCGGCGCACTCGGGCCGATGGCCGTCATCGACACCGCCGGCACCGTCCGCGCCGACATCACCGGTCTCGGATCGGTCACCGCCACCTTCACCCAGGAGTGAGCACCATGAGCGTAAACACCCGTAAGGTCACCGTCGCGGTGATCGGATCCGGCAACATCGGCACCGACCTGATGATCAAGGTGATCCGCCACTCCGACGTCCTGCAGATGGGCGCGATGGTCGGCATCGACCCCGACTCCGACGGGCTCGCCCGCGCCCGCCGCCTCGGCGTCCCCACCACCGCCGGCGGCGTCCAAGGCCTCCTTCAGCTGCCGAACTTCGACGAGATCGACGTGATCTTCGACGCCACCTCCGCCAAGGCACACGCCGCCAACGCCGCCCTGCTCGAACCGCTCGGCAAACGGCTGATCGACCTCACCCCGGCCGCCCTCGGCCCGTTCGTGGTGCCGGCGGTCAACCTCGACGAACACCGGGACGCCACCAACGTCAACATGGTCACCTGCGGCGGTCAGGCCACCATCCCGATCGTCGCCGCCGTCTCCCGCGTGACCCCGGTCGCCTACGCCGAAATCGTCGCCTCCATCGCCTCGAAGTCCGCCGGACCGGGCACCCGCGCGAACATCGACGAGTTCACCGAAACCACCTCCCACGCCATCGAAACCGTCGGCGGCGCCCGCCGCGGCAAGGCCATCATCATCCTCAACCCGGCCGACCCGCCGCTGATCATGCGCGATACCGTCCTGTGCCTGATCTCGGCCCCCGACCCGGCCACCCACGACAAGGTGCGCGACTCGATCCAGACCATGGTCGACCATGTCGCGACGTACGTGCCCGGCTACCGACTCAAGCAGCAGGTCCAGATCACCCCCGTCCCGGACGGCCAACCCGTCCACACCCTGCTCGCCTCCGGGGACACGGCGGCCCCCACCCACCAGGTGACGGTGTTCCTCGAAGTCGAAGGCGCCGCCCACTACCTTCCGGCCTACGCCGGAAACCTCGACATCATGACCTCGGCCGCAGTGCGCTACGCCGAGTCTGTCGCCGACACGATCGCCGCGCCGACGGCAACCCAGGGAGCCACCCGATGACCACCAGGCTGTTCATCCAAGACGTCACCCTCCGCGACGGCATGCACGCCGTCCGCCACCGCATCACCCCCGACGACGTCGGCCGCATCGTGGCCGCGCTCGACGCCGCCGGTGTCGACGGCATCGAGGTCGCTCACGGCGACGGACTCGCCGGCGGATCGCTGAACTACGGTCCCGGCTCCAACACCGACTGGGAATGGATCGAAGCAGCCGCCGCCAACCTCACCCACGCCCGGCTGACCACCCTGCTGCTGCCCGGCATCGGCACCATCGCCGAACTCGAACACGCCTACCAACTGGGCGTGCGGTCGATCCGGATCGCGACCCACTGCACCGAAGCCGACGTCGCCGCCCAGCACATCGGCAAAGCCCGGGAACTCGGCATGGACGTCTCCGGCTTCCTCATGATGAGCCACATGACCACCGCACCCGAGCTCGCCGCCCAGGCCAAGCTCATGGAGTCCTACGGCGCGCACTGCGTCTACGTCACCGACTC
>NZ_JBLWIT010000044.1:0-29893 GCF_048381435.1 Rhodococcus mengyinensis
ACCAGGTACGCACCTACCGGGCCTGGTACGCCCACATCACCTTGTCGATGCTCGCCCTCGCCTGGCTCGCCGGGACGAAAACCGAAGCGATAAAAGGGGAATCGGGATCGAAGATCAGGGCATGATCGCGTACACGCTACCCGAGATCCGCCGCCTGCTCGTGCAACTGATCCTGCGACACGCCCACCCGGACGAGCACATCTGGTCCTGGTCGAAGTGGCGACGGCGCCGACAACACCAGGCCCGCACCTCCCACTACCGACGTCGCGGACACTTCCCATAAGTGCCGTTGCAGTACTAAGTGTCGTTGCAGTCCTAGCTCAGCGATACTTGTCGTTAAACTTGGTTTGCATGGTTGCGGTCCTGTTCTGGGCTGTCCTGGACGGCAGCTGTATTCGCAGGGGACTCCAGTAGGCGACCTTCACGGATGGTTTGGGCGAGGGCTGTGGTGGCTGCTACGACTCCGACGGACAGTCCCAGCATCGCCACACCGAGAATCCAGTCGACGGCAACGGGCATATCGGTGTTGAGGCCGAAATACAGTGGCCAAGAAGCGGACGCGAATACCATTGGCAGCGCGAGAGTTGAGATGACGAAACCCGCTCCGAGGCGTCTCCAGCCATCGAATCGATCAGCCACAGCGAAGAGCAGGAACCCGCCGACGATAGGTACCGGTGCCATCTGGGGCGCGACAACAAGGAACTTCAGCGGAGCTTCACCATAGTAGGCCCACGAGTCGAACGAGGTGCCGATGCTCTCGACAACGACCACGGACAGGAAGGAGGCGAAGGCGATCAGGTGCAGCTTGGCTCGGGGAATCCCCGCATGCATGGCGCGGGAGATGAGATAGGGGAGAAGACCGACCCAGGGTAGGTAGCCGATAACAAGGAACCAGGGGATCTCACGTCCAAAAGCGGTGTACGCCATCGGATGATTCTCGGCGTAGACGATGAGGCCCAGGATGTCGTAGATCGGCTCGTTGAGAGCGCATACAAGAGCTCCGATGCATACGACGACGGGCAGCCAATCATGCTTACGGAGACCGATCGCGATGGCGGCCACCGAGGAAGCCGCAACGACCAGTCCGAAGGCGCCGAGCACGGCGGCGGGCGGGATCTGAGACACCAGGTGAACCGGTGGCTCGGCACTGAGAAACTCCATGATCTTTCTCCTTATGTTTACCCACCGGGGGGGTGGATCGAGGCAAGCATCACACCTTTGTTTACTATATGTCAACAATGGTTCTGCGCTCTGAAGGTGCCGGAATGGGAACCTGCGGATAGTCCTTGCGAAGGGCCACACTACGAAGTCCTCCGCTAGATATTGCGGGTCATGACGTGGGCGTCACGGGCAGGGAAGCTCGCTTCGATGAGCAGCCTCCACAGGGGCGTGGGTAGACCGAGGTGGTGGCGATCCCGCCGAGATGCCGTAGTAACGCCCGGAAGTCACCGCCTGCCGATTTCGGACCGGGACGCCGGCAAAGCGGCCGATCGTGACGGTCTTTTTGTTGGCGGTGAGCAGGTATGTCGGGGCAACGCCGATGATGCGGCACACCCGGTCCAGTCTGGCGAACACGCTCGGCGCGGTCCGATCACGCAGCGCGATCACGATCCGGAATCGGCACCAGACCAGCCAGGCGACGAGGAGGGCGACCTTACGTCCGTCGACGATCGGGCCGTCCCCGAAGTCGTATTGCAGCCGCAATCCGGGTTCGATGATCCAGGGTCAAGTGCACCCATGTTTTGCCCCAGTCGCCATTGGGCGTTTGATTTCGGCGAGGGCTCGGCGGGTGGTGCGGTCGGTACCGGTGTAGCCGAGCCCCAGGAGCCGCTCGTGGGCTTTGTCGCCGCGGATCTTGCCGTACGACTCGGCCACCCACCCGTCGTGACGGCGTGCCATTCGTCAACCATCTATGGCAAAGCCTGATCTTTTACATAGCCTGTTCACTCGCGAGCCCGTCGAGGGCGGCGGGCCGGGGGTGAACAGGTCACGCAGGGGGAGAGTTTCTGTACTACAGCAGCCGATCACTTCCCGCGGACTTTGCCCCGCACCTTACCAGAGTTATTCTTCAATTCGATGGCAGCGGGTGCAATTTGGTCGAGAATCGTAACGAGAGATTGTCTGAGTAACAGATGGATCTGCTCGCGCGTGAGCCGGTCACGTCGAAGCCATTCAACGCAGGCTTCCTCTGCCATCGCCTGATAAGCGCGAACTAGCGCGAGCACTTCCGGCTGCTGCGCTCCGGCTGAGAAAGGGAGAATTTCCGTCAGCCGTGCAGCCCAGACCTCCCGGCTGGTTTCAAGAATTTCTTCGATCTCCGGATCGCTGCCAACGACGCCGCTCCGGAATACGGTGAGGAACGTACCTCGCGACTTCCAAACACCGTCCAACCATTGCGTGATGATCAAATTGATTCTGTCGTCCCCCGACAGCCCTTCAAGATTTTCATCGGGTGGGGGCGGCAGACGAGTGAATTGCTGGACAACCTCGACGTAGAGTTGGCGCTTGGTCCCAAAATGATAGTGCAGATTTGCCCGCGTGACGCCAGCCGCCTCGGCAAGCTCTGTGGTTGACACTTCGGAGTATGGACGCTCTGCAAAGAGGCGCCTGGCGGCCTCAAGGATCTGAGCCCGGCGGGTGTCTACCTGCAGGCGCACTCGTGGTGAAGGCGGTGTTTGTGCCACAGCCAGCGAGCGTACTCTAGTCTGCTGATCTGATTGGCTCGCGGCCTCGACGTTCACGGAGTCCGACACCCGTGGAGGCAGAGCCGAGAACGTTTTCGAGTCGCGATTCTGAACCAGCAACTCCACGTTCATGTAGGAGGTGCGGGGCCGGTTGGCGGTGTTCGCGCCGCAAACCACTTTTAACAAACTAGCTCCCGAAGGTTCGCTGCTACGTAATTGATTCCAGCGTCGCTGCCGGGCAGGATATTCACAAATGTGAAGAAACCGTGCATCTGTCCGTCGAAGCGACGGTGTCGTACCAATACCCCGGCGTCCGTCAGGCGACGGACATAGGCTTCACCTTCATCGCGTAGCACATCGTGCTCGGCGGTGAGGATAATTGCTGGCGGGAGGTTCTGAAACGACCGGGCGCGTAGCGGTGACGCTTCAGGGTGGAAACGACGGTTAGCTTGTTTCAGATAGTGATCCCAGAACCACACCATCGATTGACGGTCGACCAGAAGCTGGTTTTCTGGGTCGGCATACGAAGCGCGGTTTAGGTTGGAGTCGGTGACGGGGTAGGCCAGCACCTGTAGTGCGATTGGCGGGGCACCGGCGGTGTCTCGGGCGCGCTGTGTAAGCACGGCTGCGAGGTTGCCGCCGGCGCTGTCACCAGCAACAACGAGGGGTACGTCGGGTCCCCCGATCTTTGCGAGGCGCGCTGCGGTCCACGTCAGTGCGGTCCATGCGTCGTTCACTGCGATCGGATAGGGGTGCTCGGGGGCCTTGCGGTAGTTGACCAAGACAACAGCAGCCTTGGTAGCAGCAGCGAGCTTGCGCCCGAAGGTGTCGAACTCGTCGATGCTTCCAGTGACCCAGCCGCCTCCGTGGAAGTAAACTATTACAGCATTCGGATTCTCGTGGGGAAGGAGAATTCGGACGTTGACGTTGCCGCTCGGATCGCCATCCAATGTGTGGTTTTCTACCCTTTGCATGCGCGGTCCGGGACCATAGATCTTCTTGAGGGCGATGCCCATCCCGCGTGCCTGCGAGGGCGTCATCTGCCACAACCGTGGGGCGCCTGGTGGAACCAGCCGCGCCACGAGTGCGCTTGTCGCAGTGTCGAGTGCCATAAAGTGATGTCCTTCGAAGTGGGAGCGATCGAGCACTTGCAGGCACCGGACATGGCGTAGGAAACATCCGTCGCAGAGAGTAAGGATGCAGCCGGACCTGCAGTAGATTAATCGAATTCGGATGGCCAGCGAGCGCCTCGGAGGTCACGGATTGAAAATCTGCACTGGCCGCCAGTAGCCGCGAGGACCGAGGATTCGAAAGACTGCCGCTGCGCTGGACTCTTACTCGAAAATAATGACACTTCGTCCGCCGCCTCCGTTGTGGAAGGCGGACCAGGCCAGCTCGAGTTCTTCGAGTTTGAGTCGTGTCGAGACGAGTTCGTCGAGCAGTAGGCGGCCCTGCAGGTACAACTGCACGTACGTCGGTACGTCGACCTGGAACCGGTTCGAACCCATCCACGAACCCTGAATACGGCGGTCTATCATCAACTCTGCCACGGACAGCCGGACTTCTATGTCTCCCGGAGATCCAACGATTGTCGCAGTACCACCGCGTCCCGTCATTGCGACGGCTTGTTCGATCGTTTCCTTGCGCCCCGCGGACTCAAATGCGTGGTCGACGCCTCCACTCGATAGTTCGCGAACCATCTCCACGACGGTGCAAGCGTCGGCGCCGATCGTATCCGTGGCGCCCAGACGTATTGCCAGATCACGTTTGGACTCTATTGGGTCGATTGCGATTATCCGAGTCGCCCCTGCGATACGTGCTCCCTGGATGATGCTGAGTCCGACACCCCCGCATCCGAGTACCGCGACGGTATCACCGACCTCAACCTTGGCTGTTCGAAAGACAGCCCCGAGGCCGGTCAGTGCTCTGCACCCTAGAAGGGCTGCCTTGTCGAGTCCGATCTCGTCGCCCACCCGGGCTACTGCGTTCTCGTTCAGGAGAATCTGCTCGGCGAAGCTCCCGACTCCGCAGAATGGAGCCACCGCCAAGTTGCCTCGGGTTATTCGCGGGGGGGCGGATGGCGGCCGACCCCGACTCATCTGTCTACACAGATACGGGCGCCCAGAAATACAGTACCGGCATCGTCCGCAGAAGTCCGATAATGTGGTGACCACGCGATCGCCGGGCCGGACGGAGGTGACGCCGGCACCGACCGCTTCGACGATGCCTGCTCCTTCGTGCCCCATCACCATCGGTTTACGAAAGTTGAAAGCTCCTTCAAGGGCGCTGAGGTCGGTGTGGCAGACGCCGGCTGCAACAGTGCGTACAACCACTTCTCTGGGTAGCGGAATCGCTAGTTCGACATCAGCCAGGACTGCGCTGGAGGCGTTTGCTTCGAGAACAGCGGCTCTCATTAGCGTCCTCCCTGACGTTTGCCGATCCACGATGCGACTCGTGGAGGAAGCGCGCAGAAGGCCAACGCTGCCAAACGCTGGCGCGCCCGCATCGCGGCGATGAGTGCGAAGGGGCCGAAGTGTTCTTGGTATTCGAGTATGCGCCCATCGCGTATTCGTGCACGGCAGATGTATCGATTGGCGTATGGTCTGCCACTCAATTGGGCACGAGAAGCGAAGGTGGCGAAGACGATTTCAGGGTCCTCTGTTGCGTGTAATTCACGGTCATAGAGTTCGATCCGATCGAACACTGCCATTTTTCGCAGGAGTCTGAGGATCTCCCTCTGGCCGGCGGCCTTCGCTGGAAATCCCGGCGGGGCGAATGGAAATACGAAGGTTCCGTCATCGGCAAACAGCGCACCGGCGCGATCGGGGTCCAGTGCGTCGAACGCGTCGATGAGGTCGGCCAGAACATCGATCGCAGATGCTGTATGGGTGACCATCTCATGACTCCGATGCGAGAGAAGCGGTGGACAATTCGAATCCTTCGTAGTCATTTGCGGCCACGTCATCACATTTGGCGCGGTATGCCGCAACGCCTCCGATGTAGGGCATGAACACTCGAGGCTTTCCTGGGATGTTTGCACCGAGATACCAGGAGTCGCTTCGCACACGCAACGGCACGCGTTCGGCCACCTGCTCCACGTGATCAACCCATGCATCCTGTGCAGCTCCGGAAGGTTCGGCCGCCGTCACGGTTCGCTCATCAAGCCAGGCAACATATCCGGTGATCCAATCGACATGCTGCTCGATCGAAAGTGTCATATTGGAGGTCACAGAGGGACTCTGGGGCCCGCCGATGCAGAACAGATTGGGGAAGCCGGCGATTCCGATGCCGAGGTAGGTGCGGGGTCCGTTCGCCCATGCACTTCGAAGCGATAGTCCGTTGCGCCCGACGATGTCGATTTCCTGCAGAGCTCCGGTCATTGCGTCGAAACCTGTAGCCAACACAAGGGTATCGAACTCGTACAGAGTTGTCGTTGTGCGCAGTCCCGTCCGTGTGAATGTCTCGATTGGAGTCTCAGATAGATCGATTAACGCTACGTTGTCGCGGTTGAAGGCGGTGTAGTAGCCTGATTCGACGCAGACTCTCTTCGATCCGATGGGATAGCCACGTGGCAGAAGGCGTTCTGCAATCTTCGGGTCGTGTACGACCTCACGGATTTTATCTCGCACGAATTCTGCGGCGTATTCGTTCGCGCGCTCGTCCAGCAGGATGTCATAGAACTGTTGAACAATGCAGTTGGCGCCACCTTCTTGCCATCCCGCCTCGAATGCTTGTCGGCGTTCCTCGTCGGAAACTTCCAGGGCTGAGCGCTTTGGTACCGGCATGGGCACCCCGAGGTAGGAATCGCGCGCCTCGCGCCGGCGCTGGCTGTAGTGGGCTTTGATGGTGTCTAATGCGGTATCCGTAAGCCGTTGGTTCCGTGCGGGCATGCAGAAATTCGCGGTCCGCTGAAACACGAATAGTTGATCGGCACGACCTGCGAGTTCTGGAATCAACTGCACTCCACTAGATCCCGTGCCGATAACCGCGACTCGGCGGCCGGTGAATTCGCACTCCTCACGCCAGCGTGAGGAGTGCAACACCTCGCCTTCGAAATCGTCGATCCCTGGTATGTCGGGCAAATGGGGCGCAGAAAGTGCGCCGCTGGCCATAATGCAGTATCGGGCGATCAGGGTCCGGCCATCGTCGAGATGGATCCGCCAAAGCTGCGCTTCATCGTCGTAATGGGCAGCGACGACCTTGCAATTCAATCGAACGTCTCGACCTAGGTCGAACCGGTCAGCGACGTGGTTGATGTAGCGGAGAATCTCAGGTTGAGTTGCGTACCGTTCGGACCATGTCCACTCCTGTTGCAGCTCCTCGGAGAAACTGTAGGAGTAGTCCACGCTCTCGACATCGCAACGGGCACCTGGGTAGCGGTTCCAATGCCACGTGCCGCCGATCCCGTCACCGGCCTCAATGACGACAGTGCTCAGTCCGAGCTTACGGAACTTGTGGAGGGCGTAGAGTCCGGCCAACCCCGCGCCAACCACGACCGCGTCCCACCGCTCCGGGCTAGACACGGGACAGGTGGAAGAAGTAGGTGGCGGGCTGGCCTTTCTCGTCGGCGAGCCCGATGACTACATCGGCTGAGACGCGACGAAAATGGTCGATAAGCGGTTGGTTGTCGTACAGCATCGCCGTCGACACTTTTCCTCGGAACCGGATTTCTCGTAGTCGAGCCAATCCGAAACCGGTCCATGACTCGATGTTTCCAGAATCTGTGCGAATCAATAGTGGTTCTACGTCATCAATTCCGTTGAACCGTTTGCCGTACCAGTTGATACGTTGGAGATTCCGCCCAAGCTTGTGGTCGTGGTGAAAGACTCCACCACGCCAAGTCCCGACCAAAAAGTTCGGATCGAGACTTTCGAGGGCATCGAATGCCTCAAACAGTCGCCGGTCGCCCGGTGGCCGTCCAGTCTCGATCGCATCCAATAGGTCGCGCTTGGCGTTTGTATGCAGACTCATCTCGACTTCCTTCTTTCACTACTGGCACATTGTCAGTAGTGAAAAGGCTACTGCCGACTGGTTGGCTGGTCAAGGCGTTCTGCAAGTGGAACTGGCGGCGGGGGCAGTACCCAGGGTTTGTCCTTTCGTATCACCGAGAGGCGTCAACTGTCCTGTATGCCTGCCTCTCGGCAGCAGCCCTTCCGCATGCTTGACTGCACAGCGCGTCCCGTGGTGAAACTAGCTGAGGGAACCACCGACTATTGCCTCAGGCCGGCTGCGCGGCATCCGTGCGGTCGGGATGGCCTGTGAATGACGCCGCGGCGCGGGGCCGGATTGCCGGATGTCGATTTCTGTCGGTAACTCGGTTCTCCGCGAGCGGTTGCACTACTGACAATGTGCCAGTAGAGTTGTGACGAACAACACAGCCATGGAAGGAAGGTTGAAGATGGGTCGGTTGAGCGGGCAGGTAGCGATCGTCACTGGTGCTTCACGAGGGATGGGAGCTGCGCACGCGCGAGCGTTTGCCGCGGAAGGGGCTCAGGTTCTGCTGACCGATGTCCTTGCGGCGGAGGGTGCGGCGCTGGCGGACGAGCTGGGATCCAATGCACGCTTCGCTGCGCATGACGTGACCCGGGCCGATGACTGGGACCGCGTGATTGCGCTGGCTGAAGAGTCGTTCGGCCCAGTGAGCATTCTCGTCAACAATGCTGGAGTCGGCGTGTATTCGCCGATCGAGGTGATGACTGAGGACGAGTACCGTCGCGTGATCGACGTTAACCAGGTGTCGACTTTCCTGGGGATGAAAGCGGTAGCGGGGTCGATGGGCAGGGCCGGCAGGGGCTCTATCATCAACATCTCGTCGGTTGCTGGATTTATCGGCGAGGCGGGAACCGTGGCGTACGCAGCATCGAAGTTCGCAGTGCGCGGTATGACGAAGGTAGCGGCGAAGGAGTTGGGGCCGCAAGGCATTCGGGTGAACTCCGTCCATCCTGGTGTGATTGAGTCGCCGATGGCACTCGAGAATGACGATCCGCAGGCATTAGCGGCCGCAAAGGCTTACGCGGCAGCTACGCCATTGGGCCGGATGGGTCGACCGCAGGAGGTGTCGAATCTGGTGGTCTTCCTAGCGTCTGAAGAATCCAGTTTTGCGACCGGCGCTGCCTTCGTAATTGACGGTGGGACGATTCCATGATGCACCCGCGCGAGTCGGTTCATGGGGCGCCGTCGGTGTCGCGATGTCTTGAGAACACGGAGTGGTGATATCGCGACAATGCTGCGGGTCGCCCGGCGGGGCCAGCGACCCGCCCGCTAATCACTCGACTTGATATGTGGCCAACCAGGTCACTATAGGGCGCCAGAGGAGAATTTTGCTTTGGAGACACGGAGGATTTGAGATGTTGAAAGATGATGTTGACGCAGTCGTCGTCGGCGGCGGTGTTTCAGGTATAGCGGCGACCATCGCTTTGAAGGAGCAAGGGCTACGCGACGTGGCGCTGCTGGAGAAGTCTGACGGACTCGGCGGTGTATGGCATCACAATAGGTACCCCGGCGCTGCATGCGACGTGCCATCACCTGTATATAGTTACCGCTTCGCGCTCAACCCTAACTGGAGCCGCCTCTTTGCGCGCGGTGAGGAGATCCGCAAATACTTGGAGCAGGTCGCGGTTGAAAATGGTGTCCTGCAGCATGTCCGGTTCAAGACCGAATTACTCGAGGCAGCATGGGACGAAGAGTCGCGTAGGTGGTTGTGCAAAACGTCGGAGGGCGCGCTGCGTGCTAAGTTCCTCATTCTCGGGACTGGAAATGTGCACTCACCATCCATCCCCAACGTCCCTGGCATCGATACGTTTGCGGGTCGGTCGTTTCATTCCTCGGAATGGCCGGACGACTTCGATCCAGCAGGTCGTCGAATCGCCGTCGTGGGCACCGGTGCGTCCGCCATTCAATTCGTGCCGGAGATCCAACCTCACGCCAAGCAACTCGTCATCCTTCAGCGGACACCACCTTGGATTCTGCCGAAAGGGGATCGGTCACATCCCAATTCGAACAGGCTTTGGGCGACGTTGCGCCAGCGGATACTCCGGACGGTGATCGCGCGCGGACTCGATGTCGTTTACGCGGGTCTACTGAACAGGAGGTTGATAGGTGCGTTCGAGCGGTTGTCGCTCCACCACTTGCAAAAGCAGGTCGCCGATCCACAACTACGGGCAGCGCTAACGCCGAACTACCGCTTCGGCTGCAAGCGAATGCTGCTCTCGAGTGATTTCTATCCGGCCGTGGCCAGCGAGAACGTGGACTACGTACCCTCGGAATTGGCTGAAGTCCGTGAGGGTTCTGTGGTCGCCGATGGACGAGAGTTCCCTGTTGACACGATCATCTGGGGAACAGGTTTCCAGTTCGCCAACCAGCCGATGCACGAACGGATCCGCGGTCGGGACGGTCGTACGCTCGCAGAGCGCTGGGCCGGGTCGCCCCGTGGTTACCTTGGCGCGACGGTCGCTGGGTACCCGAATGCGTTCATCTTACTGGGCCCGAACACGGGTACCACTTCGCAGATCGGGGCAAGCGAGGCGACAGTGCGCTATCTCGCTTCTGCTGTGGAGACGATGCGCCGCAAGGGCTTCGACACTGTCGACGTTCGTGCTGAGGTTGAAGAAGCCTGGGTGGAGGCTGCCGACGACAAATTGGCCAAATCTGTTTTTCGTACCGGCGGTTGTTCGAGTTACTACTATGACGCTACGGGCCGCCTCAATGGTCCCTGGCCCGGATCGTTGAAGCACATGGCACAAAGCCTGAGCCGCTTTAATGTGGACGACTACAATGTCACGCAGCCATCCAACGCGCCAGCAAGCGAATCCCTTGCGAGTTCCTGACATGTGCAGAATCCGCGGAGCAACACCCCCAATCGAGGAGAGTGACTCGTGTCGGCTATCACTGGTCAAGGAATGACGATTAGCGACCAACTCGCTCGGCATGCACGCAGCATTCCCGACAAGGTCGCGTACCAATTTGAAGGGGTGGACCGTACATATTCAGAGCTGGACGCGCGAGTCAATCGCCTCGCGAATGGACTACGGGATCGAGGCGTGGGCCACGGTGATCGGGTTGCCTTGCTTACCCTTAACAATCTGGAGACAGTGGAGACCTTCTTCGCCTGTGCGCGGCTGGGCGCGATCGCTGTCCCAGTCAACTTTCGGTTGGTCGTGGACGAAGTGGCCTACATTCTCGATGATTGTGGCGCCACGACTGTCATAGTCGACGCCTCGCTCGCGGCTGTGGTCGCAAAGGCGCGAGTAAGGGCGAGCACCGTTCAGCGTTGTCTGGTGATCGGAGGTCAGGCCGATGCAGGCCCGGAAACAGAAACTTTCGACGACGTGGTCCGGCATGCTTCTTCTACGACCGCCGAGATCGAGGTAGACGAGAAGTCGCCAGCGTTCATCATGTACACCTCTGGCACCACAGGGCGCCCCAAGGGTGCGGTCCTCACACACCACAATTTGGGTGTGCACACCGTGAGCAACATGATCCATCTCGGTCTTCCCCCGGACTGTCGAGTGTGGCTGACCGGAACACCGCTGTTTCACGTCGCAGGGGTGGCAGGGCTGCTCCCGAGTCTGTTCGTCGGTGGTCGGATGGTAGTCATGCCCATGGGGGCATTCGATCCAGGCGCCACGGTGGACCTGCTGGAGCGCGAGCGCATCAACATGTGCTTCTTTGTGCCGGCCCAGTGGCAAGCGATCTGCGGTCTACCAGACATCGGGAATCGTGAGTTGTCAGCGTTGCGGTTGATCTCTTGGGGTGCGGCGCCAGCGACGAGGTCACTGCTGACCAAGATCATCGATACGTTTCCGCACGCAAAGCTCTACAGCGCCTTCGGGCAGACGGAGTGCAGTCCTATCACCGCAATGTTGTTGGGTGAAGACGCGCTACGCAAGATGGGCTCCATAGGAACTCCGATGGTCAACGTCGAGGTACGGATCGTAGACGCTGGGATGAATGATGTCCCAGTCGGTGAGGTGGGTGAAATCGTATACCGTGGACCTACGATAATGAAGGAGTACTGGAACAAGCCTGAGGAGAGCGTTGCCGCGTTCTCCGGTGGGTGGTTTCATTCAGGAGATCTCGTTCGACAGGACGAAGATGGCTTTCTCTACGTGGTAGACCGACTCAAGGATATGATCATTTCGGGTGCGGAGAACATCTACAGCTCCGAGGTGGAAGACGCGGTGGCTTGTCACCCGAAGGTCGCCGAAGTTTCTGTGGTGGGTGTGCCAGACCCAAAATGGGGCGAGGTGCCAGTGGCGGTCGTGGTGCCCACTATGGGTGGGAAGCCACCGACCTTCGGGGAGATTGACGGCTGGTGCCGAGAACGGCTCGCCGCCTACAAGTGTCCGAGGCATCTCCTAATCACTGACGTTCTCCCACGCAACGCCAGCGGGAAGGTACTCAAAACCGCTCTGCGCGAGGAGATCAACTCGCGCATAGGACGGTAGAGACGGAAGTGCCCGCCGGAGCTGCGGGAGCGTGCGGTGCGGTTGTACCGCAACAGCCATTGACTGACCATTTGTCAGAAATTCACTGTACTGACGATCGAACGATTGGGTCACCGACCGACGTGCGGGAGAACAGATTTGGTCCAGGCATGTCGTGCGGGGCTTCATCAATCGGCTGCGATACAGTCCGCCACCGACGAAGGCCGCGCGTTAGCACGGCCATCATCGCCTTGAACTACTGACATTTCGCCAGTAGTGTGGCGTGCATCATAGAAGGGAGTTTCGACATGGGTCGACTGGACGAGCGGGTGGCGGTCGCGACCGGTGCTGCGCGGGGCATGGGCGCCTCGCATGCGCGCTGCTTAATTGCGGAAGGCGCACGAAATGTGCTCACCGATATCCTGGTGGATGAGGGGACGGCCCTAGCAGACGAACTGGGTCAGAATGCGTTATTCATGACTCATGATGTGACCAGCCCAGCCGATTGGGACTGTGCGATAGCGACGGCCGAGGAGGCGTACGGTCCTATCGACATGCTCGTGAACAATGCGGGTGTGGCAGCGTATGCTCCGATCGCGACGTGTACCGAGGACGACTACCGCAGGATAATAGACGTCAATCAAGTGTCGGTATTTCTGGGGATGAAGGCCGCAAGCTGCTCGATGAGTAAAGGTGGAGGTGGCTCGATCGTCAACATTTCCTCCGTTGCCGGGTTGATCGGTGAAGCCAATACTGTCGCGTACACCGCCTCCAAGTTCGCGGTCCACGCTATGACGAAGGTAGCTGCAAAGGAGTTCGGCCCCCATGGTATCCGCGTGAATTCGATCCATCCGGGCGTAATCGAAACACCGATGATCACTGATACTCCTCAAGCCGGCGCGGTCATCGAGGCGGTGGCCGCATCAGCACCCTTGCGCCGAATCGGCCAACCGAGGGAAGTCTCGAACCTGGTGGTCTTTCTAGCTTCCGAGGAATCGAGCTTTACGACGGGTGCCGCGTTCGTTGTCGACGGAGGAGTACTTCGATGATCCACAGATGCTCACTCACAGACCGTTCCGGCGACACTCAGCCGACGAATGGTTGCTGATGTATGACACCTCGGATTCCGACCGCTGGAGCGGCAAGGGAAAGTTCTCTATTGCACGCCCTGACGGGACTAGGCTGCATGGTACTGATACTGGTGAGGGAGCGGCTGTGCTGCTGGTTCACGGGTTCGGTCTCTCGCACAGGTGTTGGGATGACATCACACCGGCGCTTGCATCGACGGGGTTCCGTACCGTCGCCTACGACCACCGCGGCCATGGGCGGTCCAGTGTCGGTCGTGATGGAGTTGGATTACGCCAGCTACGAGACGACTTACGCTCGTTGCTCATTGAACTAGATCTCGATAACGTCATCATTCTCAGTCATTCGATGGGTACGTTCGTTGCCCTCGATGCCCTTGACGACCCGGTGACAAGGAGTCGAGTCAATCATCTGGTCCTCGTCAACCCGATCACGGGGGACTCAGGTAAGGGTGCCCCCACAGCTCGATTGCAAGGGCCACTTGTTCGCCACGGAATTGCGCAGTGGCTGGCACGCGGCCGCAGGATCGGCAATGCGATGGCGCGCATGAGTTTGGGAAGGAATGCGACCGCCGACGTCGTCGAAGCAACGCGCCGCGGTCTTGCAGGGGTACGTCGCAGTGCCACCCCGATGATCGACGTCTTACGTAAGGAAACCGTGGCGGATGTGCTCACTCGCATCGATACTCCCACGACAATCCTTGTTAGTGCCAGTGACAAAGTTACGCCTGCCTGGCATGCCCGCCTGATTGTCAGCACCATGCCGTCGGCTCGACTTGAGTATGTGCCGGACGTTGGGCACATGACTCAATGGGAGGCGCCGCGCCGGGTCGTGGAGGCTGTCAGCACCGCTGCGGGACAACGACGAGAGCGACGTTGCTGACGGGTCTGGTCCCGCTCGTTCACCGATTGGCGACTCTGCACAATTGTTGCTGCGTGGGGCAAGGTCGGTTCTCCTCGCTGCGCTGCGGGGACTCCACCTTGCCCCCCTCGTCGCCGACGACCGGCGAGGCAAGGGCCGGAACGGAAAACCCACAACGTTCGGACGAATCATGCGGTGGTGACGGCAGTGCCTGGGAGTGACCCGCGAGCTACCTATGAGCAATCCCCAACTGCGCGTTGGGATCACGCTCGATACTAGACAGCGACTCCACTCCAGCCGAATAACCGTCCTGCGGTACCCAACCCGCGCATATCAGAGTTGACCACGCGTCGAAACCGACACGCTCGCCACCACCCAGATCGACCGGGCCCACAGAGGCGGCGCCCACGACGACGGTCCTGGACGCCGCCTCGCCCTGCGCCCTTGACAAACCGGCATACATATCAGGTAGCTAGCGACCAAGGTTCGCTAGGATGCGGTGTCACCCCGAGACCCGCGCCTACGAGATCAAGCACACGGCCGAAGGCAAGACGCACCGCGATATTCGCCGCTGTCTCAAACGCACCCTCGCCAGGAAGCTCTACCGGGTAATGGAAGCTGCTACCCGCACCAACACCCTCCCTGCTACTGCTTGACAAGCATAGGAGCGTCCAATGGGCTCCTGCGGCAGTATTTCCGAAGGGTACTGATCTGCCCGGTACAGCTTCCATTGGCCTTGGTGGTCATCACCCGCCAGCCCAGGATCCGGCGGGAGAAGACGTCGACGCAGAACGCGGTGTAGACGAACCCGGCCAACGTCCAGACGTAGGTGAAGTCTGCGACCCACCACTGGTCCGGGCGCTGCGGCGCGTCCCAGTTCCGCTCGATCAGATAGGGGTGCCGCGGCGCCCGATCGTCGCGCTGGGTGGTGATCGTGTGGTGTTTGCCGCGGACGGCTCCGGTGATGCTTGTGATCGCCATCAGGCGGGCCACCTGATCGTGCCCATGTCGTGACCACCGCGTTTCATCGCCCGCCAGAGTTTGCGGGCGCCGTAGACACGCTTGTTGGCGACGAATAGCGTGTGGACGACGTTTGCGGCGTAGGCGCCGGCTAGTTCGGTGGAGGAGATGCGTCCGCGCTGCTCGGCCTTGTAGTAGGTTGACGGGGCGATGCGGATGCCGTGTTCGGTCAGCACGGCACAGATCGGGTCGACCCCGAAACGGGAGCGGTGAGCGTCGATGTAGTCGACGATCACCGCAGTCGGCGGTCGACCTCCGCCGCCGCGAAAAACGCACTCGCGGTCTTCAATATTTCGTTGGCCCTGCGCAATTCGGCGACTGCTCGGCGAAGCCGGGCGACCTCATCCGACCCGTCAGGTGTTGCAGACGGTGTTCCGAGGGCCTGGCGGGCCTCCTCCCGTTCGATCCAGTTCCGCAGCGTCGGCGGCGCGATATCGAGCAGCCCCCTACATGGCGACGGGCTGCAACCTTCGAGCCGTCGTGCTCAAGGATCCGGTCCCGATACGTCCGTACGGCACGCTCCTGGGTCTCGGCGTCGTACTTCTTCGGTGCAGGCATGATCAACATTCTCCTTGTTAGTTCTTCCGGGGCGCTTCGCCCCGCCGTGGTGAAGGAAAATGTGGTACCCGGTCACCCTGGGTGCGTGCTCCATCGTGATTGTCGTCGACGGTGCCTGGTGGGCCCGGTGCCGGTTGGGGGACACTTGCAAGTGTGTTTCGGTCGACCCCGGATCGTCTATGGTGCTGGTGAGCCCGTTTGTTAGTTTGGTGGCGGAGGGCACAGTTGTCGTCCGCGGGAACCGTGGACTGTTGCCTTCGAGCACGAGTGTCAAGCAGCGTTCGCCGCGCTCGGTGCGACACCGACGCCCGCGGATTCGACGTACTGCTCACCGACGAGAGCTTGGCCGTCATCGAAGCGGCGGCGCCGCTCCACCTGGCCGGGGTTCGGCATTTCTTCGTCGACCTGCTCACTGCCGAGCAACTCGACGTCCTCGGCGACATCGCGGACACCGTCACCGACCACCTGGACGCGGAGCACCTCGGCTCCGCCGGTTGATCGGTGTTCTGCAACACCCGCGCGTGTGCCGGCCGGCCCGGTACCTGTGTGGTCGTCGAGGGCCTCAATCCGGTCTAGCCCTGCGGGAGTCGTTGGGTTTCAGTTCCCGCCGCACGGTGGTGGGGCGGTCGCGGGCCAGCGTGGACTCCGCACGGCAGTGATCGTGCACCACCATCCCGCCCGCGGCAACCGGAGCGAGGCGCGTCAAAAGTTCTGTACGAGTGAGCAACGTGCCGCAGCCGAGTGAAACCAGGACGGGCGATCTCGCGCCGCCTCGGCAACTTCGATGCCGTGGGGTGTCGTTCGCCCAGTCCGTGCCGCTGAGCGTCGCTTCCGATGTGCGGCACCGGGTCTGGGGTTGGTCGACTGCGTATCACCGCGGTGTATCGCAGGGGTGTCGGCGAGATTCGCGTCGAGTGTTGTTTGCTCTCGGCCGGGGACCTGATCAGTGCTTGTTTGTTATTTGGGTCGGCTACCGTGGGGGTTTGTGTCAGCAGGTATTTCGGGGCCGTCGGACAAGATGACGCCCAGCCCGGAGGTTGGGCTCGACTTCGCTCGGGAATGGGTGGAGTTCCTCGATCCCGATAACGCCGAGCATCTCATCGCCGCGGACATGACGTGGCTTCTCTCGCATTGGACCTGCGTGTTCGGCACCCCGGCCTGTCAGGGGATCATTGCGGGCCGACCCGACGACGGCTGCTGCTCGCACGGCGCGTTCTTCTCCGACGAGGACGATGTCGAGAGGTTGCATGAGTCGGTGAAGCTGCTCAGGCCCGAGGGCTGGCAGTTCATGAAGCAGGGTCTCGGGAAGAGGGGGTACATCGAGGAGGACGAGCTCGAGGGCGAGCCGGCGCTGCGTACCCGCCGCTACCAGGGCGCGTGCATCTTCCTCAACCGTCCCGGCTTCGAGGGTGGCATCGGGTGCGCGCTGCACTCGATGGCGCTCGAGCGCGGTATCGAGCCGCTCGAGGTGAAGCCGGACGTGTGCTGGCAGCTGCCGATCCGGCGCACCCAGGAATGGGTGGAGCGACCGGACGGTGAGCAGGTCCTGAAGACGACGATCACCGAGTACGACCGCCGCGGGTGGGGCGAGGGCGGCGCGGACCTGAACTGGTACTGCTCCGGCTCGCCGGATGCGCACGTCGGCGCCAGGGCGGTGTGGCAGTCGTATGCGCCGGAGCTGACGGAGTTGCTCGGTGAGGCCGCATATCGCGAACTGGCGCGGCTGTGTAAGCGGCGCCAGGGTCTCGGCCTGATCGCCGTGCACCCGGCGACCGCGATCGCCGAGAAGACTGCGACCCCCGAGTGAAATCTCGTCAACATGAGCGGTGTCGGCGACCAGCTTCGCTGCGATGAGCGGCGCGCACCGAGGAATCGCGAACAAGGATAGGGCCAGCTGTGAGCCGACTGGGCGGCAAGCCGCCTGATAACGGTACTCATCCCTGCGCCGGGTCGCGGGCCGGCACGGCCTACGTTCAGCGCCTCGCGGGCGAGTGCGGTGCGGCGATCGCTGTCCCCGTGTAGCGGACTACTTGTGCGGGCTACGGTGCCTTGCGTATGCGAGAGTCCTTTACGGCTCGCGTCGTGAGAGGGCCGGCCTGGACAATCAGCAGGCCAACGACTGCAGGTAGGTCAGGAGGGCGGTGATCCGGCAAGTCGGTCCCATCGACCGGGGGCCGGCAACCTCGGAGACACCGACGACAGTAGGCCGAAACAGCCCAAACCTATGCTGATACGTCATGTCACGAGGAGTGCAGGTGAATCATGGTTCACCTCGTGGTGCAACATGAAGGGAAACGCTCATTCGGATAATGGTGGTGAGGAACTTTATGGATCCCGTAGTCACACAGCCCGAACTCCGCGGTGCCGGTGTCACTCTCGCTGCCGACCGGTGGGATCCACCCTCACCGGGTGCCGGCGGATCAGGAGGCGTCGACAGAAAGGGTTTGGTGCTGTTGCTGCACGGCGGCGGGCAGACCCGCCATTCCTGGCGAAACACCGGTCGCAGCCTCGCGGCGGACGGTTGGTCCGCGATCACTGTGGACGCACGCGGGCATGGGGACAGTCAGTGGGCACCGGACGGGGACTACGGCATCGATGCGTTGGTCGCCGACCTGACGTCGATCGTCGGCGAGCTGGGGGAGAAGCCGGTACTCGTCGGTGCCTCGATGGGCGGGATGACGTCGTTGATCGGGCAGGGGGAGAACCCGGATCTCGCTCGGGGTCTGGTCTTGGTCGATATCGCGCCGAGGGTCGAAACCAGCGGCACCGCGGAGATCATGGCCTTCATGCGCAGTGGCCTCGAGGGTTTCGCGAGTCTCGACGACGCTGCTGCGGCGATCGCGGCGTACACCCCGAACCGTGTCCGCAAGCCCAACCCGCAGGGGTTGCGCAAGAATCTCCGCCTGCGTGATGGCCGCTGGTTCTGGCATTGGGATCCGGCGTTCCTTCGCCAGGGCGATGAACCGACTCGTCAAGTTGATTCGATCGTGCGATACGAACGCGCACGGAAGGCGGCAGCCGCGATCACCGTTCCCACGATGCTCGTGCGTGGCCAGCAATCCAATGTGGTCAGCGAGGAAGGCGCCAAGGAGCTGCTCGAGCTGATCCCGACCGCCAAGCTGATCGACGTGACCGGGGCCGGGCATATGGTCGCCGGTGACGACAATGATGTCTTCAGTGGTGGGTTGAAGGGCTTTCTCGACGAAGACGTTGTCGCAGTGCGCCGCTGACGCGGTCGAGGCCTAGTAGTACTTTGTTGCGCGACCAGGGAATGGAGGTGACCTTGTGTAGGTGACCTGTGTTCGTAAGCTCGTCGTCGCTTGCCGGTGTGAGTCCGGTCCGGGTAACTGTCAGGGGGCCCGGTAGCAGACTGGCGGCTTCGTGGGGAAACCTGCGGGGTCGAAGCCCAGTGTCGAGAGCCCTTCAAGGGGGAGCAACCGATCGGTCCGTAGCATGAAGCGAAGCCTGCGGCGTCGTTAACTACCCGCCTTCGGGTGGGCACAGGGAGTGCCGAGCCGCCAGCATCACGGTGAAGGCCATGGAAGACGCTGAAGACCTGAATGTGCAGGCGTCGAAGAACTCCCCGGCGTATGGGGTGCGGAACGTTCGGATAGTGACGGCGGGAACTGGTGAGGCCCTCCCCGGCCCGGCGACCTGCGGAAATATGTCGCCGGAGGGTGGTGCCCTATAACCGATGACCTCGGGAAATGGGTGGCCTGTCGGGAGGGAGTCGGAGGCGGTCGTAGTACCGATCGAGCCGAGCGGACAACAGAACCGTCGGTGAGGGAAGGGCCGCTGCTTCGTCGATGTGTCGTGTTCGTTGAGAGGGGCCTGGTGAGTGCCGGTCATGGCTAGTTCCGCCACGGTGGGGTCCGGGTTGGACCCGGTTCGAGATCTTCAGCATGCGCTTTACCGGGCGGCCAAGGCCGATCCCCGGCGACGGTTCCATTCGTTACGGGACAAGGTCTTCCGCAGAGACGTTCTGTGGCGGGCGTGGGTCGCGGTGCGTGCCAACAACGGCGCACCGGGTGTCGACAAGACCACTCTGGCCGAGGTCGAGCAGTACGGGATCGAGCGGCTGCTCGACGAGTTGGCCGCGCAGTTGCGGGAAGGAGCGTATCGGCCGTTGCCGTTGCGTCGGGTGTGGATTCCCAAGCCCGGCTCGAAGGAACAGCGTCCGTTGTCGATTCCCGCTGTGCGGGATCGGATTGTGCAGGCGGCGTGCAAGATCGTGCTTGAGCCGATCTTCGAAGCCGATTTCCTGCCGTGCTCGTTCGGGTTCCGTCCGAAACGCGGTCAGCACGACGCGCTGCAAGTCCTCGTCGATGAGGCGTGGCGCGGTCGCAGGTGGGTGGTCGAAACGGATATCGCCAACTGCTTTTCGGCGATTCCGCAGGAGAAGTTGATACGAGCGGTCGAGGAACGCGTCAGTGACCAGGCTGTGCTCAAGCTGCTGCGTGCGATGCTGCGCGCGGGGGTGATGAGCGACGGTGTGGTGCGGCGTGAGGTGACCGGAACTCCACAGGGTGGTGTGATTTCACCGCTGATGTGCAACGTGTTCCTGCATCGGATCGATCGGGTGTGGGATGTGCGTGAGCATGGGGTGCTGGTCCGTTTCGCCGACGACGCCGTCGTGATGTGTCGGACTCGTGAGCAGGCCGAAGCCGCGTTGATGCGGTTGCGGGAACTGCTGGCCGAACTCGGGCTGGAACCGAAGGAGGCCAAGACGAGGATCGTGCACCTGAAACTGGGTGGTGAGGGCCTGGATTTCCTGGGGTTCCATCATCGGTGGGTGCGCGCGCAAGGACGCACCGGCGGCAAGGGTGTGGAATTCCTCGCTCGTTGGCCCTCGGACAAGGCGATGCAGCACGCACGGGACCGTATCCGTGGTCTCACGGGAAGCAACCGGACGTTGCTGTCGGTGGACATGATCGTGGGGGAGCTCAACAGCTTCCTGCGCGGGTGGGCTGGGTATTTCCGATACGGGAACTCTTCGGCTCGGTTCACCAAGATCCGGCACTACGCGCTGACGCGGGTGGTGGGCATGCTCGCCAAGAAGCACAGGCGTAGCCGCAGGTTCGGGATGTGGGTGGTCTCCCAGTCCTCGGATAACCAGCTCGGATTGATCAGTCTTGATGGGATCGTGGTCGCACCCAGGCCCTTTCGGGCTTGGCGGGTGACGCCGAATGCCGGCGGTGAACGGCGTCGGTAAGCCGTGTGCGGGAGAACCGCATGCACGGATTGACGGGCGGGAGCTGGAAACGGAACCATATCGGCCACGGTCGAGGAGAAGAACGACCAACGGGAAACCGTATGAGTCACAAGCGGCTTCGCGACCTACCGCCGATCACGGTCACCGCGCCAGCTCTCGACCCTCCAGGTCGGGAAGGTGTGGTGGCAGAGTGGGCAGGTACCGATCCAACGAGCAAGCGCGTTGGAGTTCACGCACGATTCCGTAGAGCGTCAGTCCTGCCCAGTCGCTTTTGGGTCGGCTGGCCGGAGGGTGGTGATGAACAAGTGGGCGGCGGTGACCAGGGTGGCGTGGTGGTGCCAGCCCAGCCAGGAACGGCCCTCGAAATGATCCAGCCCGAGACCGGTTTTCAGTTCGCGGTAGTCGTGCTCGACGCGCCAGCGGATCTTCGCCAGGCGCACCAGTTCGGGCAGCGGGGTGTCCTCGGGGAGCGTAGCGAGCCAGTAGTCGGTCGGCTCGTCGGCTCCGGTGGGCCATTCGGCGAGCAACCAGACCGCGGGCAGGGTGCCGTCCTCGGCACGCGGGATGTCGCGGTTCGCTGGGCGGATTCGCATGGCGGCGAACCGCGAGCGCATCGCCGCGGTGGGGTTGTTCGGGCTGGTTTTGGTTCCCTGCCGCCAGGTCACGGTGCGCAGGGCTTTACGTCCGGCAGCGAGGACGAGGTCCTTACAGGTCGTGTGCGGGCCGTAGCGAGGTGTCGGCGGGCGTCCGCGGCCGGTGTAGGCCGCGGTCTGCGGGATGGCGTCGCCGGGATGGGCGCTGGTCGCGTCCTTGACGGCGACGACGTAGTCGATTCCCCGGTCGGTCAGCGCGAGCCGGAAGGCGGTGGCGTCGCCGTACCCTGCGTCTGCGACCGCCACCGGTGGGGTGCGGCCCCACTCGATCAGCTCGTCGATCATCTCGACCGCCATTTCCCACTTGGGACGGTGATGCTCGGCGTCGGGGATCGCGGACCGCCGCCGGCGAGCGGTGATCTCCGCGACCGTGTCGGGATCGGTGGTCGATTGATCGTCCCAGCTCTCGGGCAGGAACAGCCGCCAATCCAGCGGTGCCGACGCGGCATCGGAGGCGGCGTGCACACTGACCGCGATCTGGCAGTTGCCGACCTTGCCGAGGGTGCCCGAGTACTGTCGTGCCACGCCCGGCGAGGAATCGCCGTCCTTGACGAAACCGGTGTCGTCGATGACCCAGGCATCCGGAGCGACCAGATCACACGCCCGGCGGGACAGCGTTTTCCGGACCGGCACCACATCCCACGGCGAGGTCGTCACGAACTGCTGCAACCATTGATGATCGACCCGCAGCCGCTGCGCCATCGGCTGCATCGACTTCCGCCGGCCGTCGAGCATCAACCCCCGCGCATACAGCCCCGCCTCCTCCCGTTGATCCTTGCGCGCCAGCGACGAGAACACTTCACCGACAAACGTATCCAACTGTTCTCCGACACGGGCGAGACCGGCTGCATCCATGCCCGGATCCTCTCGAGATTCGAATCGAAACTCGAGCCGACACGCCGAGGTAACAAAGTACTACTAGTGTGCGGTTCGGTGAACCGGTAAGCTCCGCCCACCAAGAATCGACAACAGAGGCTCGGGCATTCGGCTCGTCAAAGGCAGTCGGACACCGTCACCGACGGGCATCGGACCCGAAGGTGGTGGGGAAGGGGCTGGGACCGAGCTTGAGGATGACGAAGTGGGGCGGAGTCCGACCTGAGGCCAGCTGGTGGTGACGGTCATTGATCCGGTGGTCGGGTGGGTGCCGATCCAGTACTGCAGCGTGGTTCGGTACGGCCCGGATCCCTCCGGAAGACCAGGGTGAAATGCACACCTGCGAGAGGCGCGGTTACCCACGGCCGGGACGCTCTTGCGATCGCTTCCCTTGCCTCGAGACCATCCCTTCGGCAGCGTTCCCGCCGAGGAGATCATGGTCAACTTCGGTTTGACTCCGAGGCAATACCGTGTGCGCTTAAAGTATTTGCTCGACTCGTGCACCAGCTTTGAGCTCGACCTCACACCAGAGATGCATAGTGTCCTGCGTATGCGGTGTCGGGATCAGATACTGGAGGAGGAAGCCTCCATGACCCGCCCTCGCAGAGCTTCCCGGATAGAATTCCAACGTCCCGGACAGCTACCGTCCCACGGGGACTCGCCCGACTGTGGGTTTCCCCTTTGACGCCTCGAACCATATGGGCGTCAAAACCCGCGGCCTGCTGAACTTTGTCCGAGCGCGCGATCCCCAAGGGGAAGAACTGCATTGGCGCAGGATCTGCATTACGTGCCGAGTACGAGACGGAAACGCGACAATCAGCCTCTTCCACTTACGTTGTCGATCCATCGTCCCATCGACAACCGCCGCCCAACCGCGCCCCAAATCCATTGTCGGCGTCTCGCCAGCGTGTCGCCGCGGTGGGGTTGCTTGAATCCGTAAATCACTCCGGAACTGGTTGCGTCTGCCGAAGAGGTCGAACCGCTCGAGGAGTGGAGCGCTAGTGCGGACCCAGGGCGTATCTGATTTCGTCGATGAGACCCCATGCCAACGCGGTGTCGGTGTCGAGGGCGGCGCCGGTGGCGCACAGCCAGAACGCTCGCCATCGGCCGATTCGCCGTGGCACGCTGACGGTTCCGCCGGCTCCGGGGATCAGCCCCATGGACACTTCCGGCAGGCGGAACACGGTGTCGGGCGCGGCGACGATCCGGCTTGCGAATGCGGGTACCTCGATGCCTGCGCCGACGCAGCTGCCGTGCACTCGGACCTGAATGCGGTCGCCTAGCTGCGCTACCAGGCGGCCGGCGCCGGCGCGGGTGCGGATGAGGTGCGCGGTGGCGAGGTCGGGGGTGGTGCCGAACTCGTCGAGGTCGCCGCCCGCGGAGAACGACGGTCCCGCCCCGTCGAGCACGATCGAGGTGATCGTGTCGTCCGCGATGGCCAACCGGAGCGCTTCGACGAGCCCGTCGCGCACTTCGGCGCCGTAGGCGTTGCGGCGCTCGGGCCGGTTGAGGGTGATCAGTAGTCGCTCGTCGTCGCGCCGCACGAGCACCGGTTCGTGCGGTGCCGGTGGTGGCAGCGGGCGCGGTCCGCGCTGCTGGAGCCACCGCTGGAAGCCCGGTGTCCCGAGGAGCGTGGAGTAGGCCAGTGATTCGACGTCGATTGCCTGTGGCACCGGGAGATCTTCCGACAGGCGCAGGACCTGGCCGAGCACGATCGCGGCGTGCACGTTGTCCGCCACGACTCCGTGGAGTTCGGCGAGCGCGGTGTCCAGGTCGTCCACGCTGACGGCCCACCGGTCGGTCGGGTCGGCGTCGGTGGCGAGGGTGGTGTCGAGGCCGGCGGCGAGGTCGGCGATCGGTTCGGGAAGAGGGCCCGGGGTGCGGCGCACTCCGACCAGTAGTCGGTCGGTGCGCTTCGCATGCTCGGCCGCGCGGACGGCAGTGTCTTCGTCGGCCGCGACATCGAGGTTCACCACGAGCAGTGGAGTGTCCACGACGGCGCCCGCGGCGAGCAGGGGAGTGTCGGCGACTCCGTCCACGAGGTCCTGTGGGGTGATCACGGTCTGCGCGGTATCCACGAAGGACAGCTTGCAGCATAGGATCGAGCGGTGTTCATCCCGCCCCCGCACGCACATCCGGTGCCGGATCCGGTGCGGGACTGGGCCGAAAGCGGAGTCGTCGCCCTCACCGGCCGCGCGGATGGGCCACCGATCGTCCCTCCCGGTCGGGCGGCGACGCTCGCGCGGGCGATGGCCACGTGGATTTCCGACGTCAGCGCTCTCGGCGGTCGGCTAATCGACGTCGACGGTGCCGGGTTGCTATCGGAGCGGGCGGCGTTCACCGGTTTCCGGCGTCGGGGAGACGTGTCGCTGGGCGGTAGCTGCCGGTTGCTCCCGACGGCCGACGGGTGGGCCGCCGTCTCCTGTGCACGCCCCGACGATCCCGCGCTGCTCGGGGCCATGGTGAGCGATGTCGTGGACGAGGACGATCCCTGGCCTGTCGTCGCCGACTGGGTGCGCCGACACCGCGGCGCAGAGTTGGCGCAGCGGGCGGCTCTGGTGAGCGTCGCGGCGGGCCCGGTGGTGCGGGCGAGTGCACCCCCAATTCCGCCGATGCCGCTGCACCCTCGGCCCGTCGACGGGTTGCTGGTCGTTGACTTCAGTGCCCTCTGGGCGGGCCCGCTGTGCGCCCATCTGCTCGGACTCGCCGGAGCCCGCGTGGTGAAGGTCGAGACACCGGACCGCCCGGACGGCGCTCGCCGCGGGAACGCTGCGTTCTACCGGCTCCTGCATGCCGGCCACGAATCGGTGGTGCTCGACCCCGGCACGACCGAGGGGCGCCGCGCCCTGACCGCACTCGTCACCGCCGCCGACATCGTGATCGAGGCATCCCGCCCGCGCGCCCTGTCCGGTTTCGGGCTCGACGCCGCCGATGTTGTCGACCGCGGGGCGACGTGGGTGTCGATCACCGCCGGCGGACGCTCCGCCGACCGGATCGGCTTCGGCGACGACCTGTCCGCGGCCGCAGGACTGATCGCTCTTGATGCGGGCGGACCAGTTTTCGTCGGCGACGCGCTCGCCGACCCACTGACCGGGGTCACCGCCGCGGCGCTCGCGATGTCGGCGCCCGCCGACGGGTCGGGGCAACTGTGGGATTTGTCGATGTCGGATCTGGTCGCGTCGACACTGACGGACGACCCGGTGCCGACGGCCAGCCTGTCTGCCGGCCGGTGGGTGGTCGAGACCGCATCGGGTGTCGTTCCGATCGCCGAACCGCGCGCACGGGAACCGGCGGGGTGGGCCCCCGGATCCGGCGTGGACACCGCGGCCGTGCTGCGGTCGTTGGGGATCGCGGCGCCGTGACCGACCTCGTGATCCGCAACGCGGAGGTCGGCGGAGTCGCCGGGATCGACGTGTCGATCTCCGACGGACGGATAACGGCGGTGGGGTCAAATCTGCCCGCGACGGCGGCGGACATGATCGACGCCGAGGGCGGCGCCCTGATCCCCGGCCTGCACGACCACCACCTGCACCTGCATGCGATGGCCGCTGACGCAGCGTCCGTGGACTGCGGGCCGCCGAGTGTCCGCGCCGCCGCCGCCCTGGCCGACGCGCTCGGGCGGGCACCGGGCGACGACAACGGCTGGGTACGCGGCGTCGGCTACATCGAGACCGTCGCGGGCGACCTCGACGCCAATGCCCTCGACCGGCTCCACGCCGCCCGGCCGGTGCGGGTTCAGCACCGCAGCGGTGCGATGTGGATGCTCAACGGCGCCGCCAGTGCTGCCGTGGGGTTGGCCGAGGCGTCGCATCCGGGAATCGAGCGCGCCCCGGACGGCCATCCCACCGGCAGGGTGTGGCGCGCCGACGCCTGGTTGCGTGACCGGCTCCCGTCGTCCGGTCCGCCGCGCCTCGATGCGGTCGGCGCCGCCCTCGCGCGGTGGGGGATCACGGGTGTCACCGACGCCAGCCCGGACCTCGACCCGCGTTCACGCGTAGCGATCGAGAAGTCGGTCTCGGACGGCAGCCTGCCGCAGCGAGTGCACCTGCTCGGCGCAGCGCCCGACAGCGATATCGCCTCACCGCCGGGCCGGGTCACCGTGGGCCCCTGCAAGATTGTGCTGGCCGACTCCGGGCTACCCGACCTCGACGACCTTGCCGACCGGATCCGCGAGGTCCACGACCGGGGCCGGGCGGTGGCCGTGCATTGCGTCACCCGGGAGTCGTTGCTGCTTCTGCTCGCGGTTCTCGACGACGTCGGGACACGGTCCGGTGACCGCATCGAGCACGGTGCGCTCATCCCCAGGGAGACGATCGACGACCTTCGCCGACGGGGACTCACCGTCGTCACCCAGCCCGGCTTTGTCGCGCACCGCGGTGACGATTATTTGCGCGACATCGACGAGATCGACCACCCCGATCTGTATCGCTGCCGGTCACTGATCGAAGGGGGCGTCCCGGTCGCACTCTCGAGCGACGCCCCGTACGGGCCAGCGGACCCATGGGAGGTGATCACCGCCGCGGTGAACCGGCGGACGCCGACCGGTGAAATAGTCGGTGCCTCCGAACGCATCACAGCCGCAGAGGCATTGACGCGATACCTCACACCCGCGGACGATCCCGGCGGCAGACCCCGCACCGTCAGTCCGGGCGCACCCGCGGATCTGGTACTCCTGCACGCTCCGCTCGCTGCCGTCCTCACCGCACCATCCGCCGACGCCGTCCGGGCCACCCTCTTCGGTGGAATACCGCACCGAATCTGAGAGGCCTGTCAGGGGTGGTGGACACGGCGCCCGCCTCAATACCAAGGTCGACCGTGAACTGCTGATACCGAGTTCGAGGCTGAACTCGTACAGACTTGTCGGGCCGAGACGGTCCCAGTTCTAGCCGCCCGTGCGGTCTGGTGGAGGGGCGCATTCGAGTACGAGGCGACCGACCGGAACGTGCCCACGGCGTTTGGAATGCGCGATAGTTCTGACCGGAACCCTGTGTGTGATGCGTTGTGTCACGCGGATCAGGTCAACCCTGCGGTCGGGCTCAGCGATCGAGACCAACAGTGTGGCCGATATGTCAGATAATCGGGTGAACGAGATTACCTGCTTGCGCAAACCGCGTACCTTTGTGGCGAAACATATTGCAATTCAGCCAATGAGCCACAAGATAGCACCAGCTGATCGAGGAAGCACGGGAACGCAATGTCAGACAACCTGCAGGGTAGACGCATAATCATTACCGGAGGGGCCAGTGGAATGGGAGAGGGCCTTGTACGGGCGTTTCCTGCTCTCGGAGCCGACGTGGTATCGCTCGACCTCGCCGAGCGTGAGGGACGTGAGATTGCAGAGGCGAGCAAGGCTCGATTCGTCCAATGTGATGTGTCGGAACAGACCTCGGTCGATGCGGCGTTCGCGCAGGCCGTCGATTCACTGGGCGGTCTCGACGTCCTGATTCATGCAGCGGGCATCGCTCCGGGGGGAGCGGCCGAAGAGATTCCGCTCGACATCTGGAATCGGGTCATGGGCATCAACGCGACAGGCACGTTTCTCACGAATCAGGCGGCGTTCCGACATTTGAGGGACGACGGCGGACAGATCATCAACTTCGCGTCCGCCGCCGGGGTCCAGGGCTTGACCAACAAGGCTGCGTATTCGGCCAGCAAGGGTGCTGTGGTCGCGTGGACCCGCACCGCGGCTCAGGAATGGGGAAAATACGGCGTCACCGTGAACGCCATCGCTCCGGCAATCTGGACTCCCATGTACGACAAGACCCGTGCATCGATGACGACGGAACAACTGGCCGCGCACGACGCGTACATGGCGAGAGCCGTCCCGCTCGGGGGCAAGCTCGGTGACGTCGAGAGGGATTTCGTTCCGGTGCTGGCCTTCCTCTCCGGCGAGGGGGCCCGGTTCATGACGGGGCAGATCTTCCCGGTTGACGGCGGAACTCTGATGATGCGGTGACCGAAACGCGGCACACCCTCGACGTGACGCCGATAACCATCTAACGTTTGTGTCATGTTTGATTCGAGCCACGGACCGACAGCGTTCCCCGGCGACGAGTCAGGTTCAAGGAGGGTGTCTTGAGTGAAGTGAAGCGGGCGACTGCGAACCGGATGGTGGTGTGCGCAAGCCACAGCCCAGGAATGGAGCGAGATGTCGACCGAGTGTTCGGCACCACGTTCCGAACGGGATTGGCGCGCGCGAGTTCGATCGTCCGAGAATTCGATCCCGATTACATCGTCCTGTTCGGCGGGGACCACAGGCGGGCATTCCGGCACGTCGTGCCCACTTTCGGGGTGGCACTGTCTGCCGGGATCATGGCCGAGGCCGGGCACGCTGCAGGCGCATTGAACGTCCCCCAGGAAACTGCGAGAGGCCTCGCCGAGCATCTGCTCGACTCCGGGATTGATATCTCGGTCTGCCGGGATGTGCAGCTCGACCACGCGTTCGCACAGCCTTTGCGTGATCTGACCGGCAGCTTGGACGCGTATCCCGTCATCCCGCTGCCCATCAACTGCGCAACGGCGCCGTTGCCCAAGGCCGAGCGGGTACTCGCGTTCGGGGACGCGGTGGGCCGGTATCTGTCCGGCACGGGCGATCGAGTGCTGGTAATCGGTACCGGCGGTCTTTCGCATTCGCCACCCAGTCTCGAAGTGGACACGTACGACATCAGCGACGAGGAACGCGCCAGGATCATCGCGGAGGGTTCCGCCGCCGCGCGCAAGAAGATCAAACCCGCGTGGGACAAGGCCTTTCTGCACGCATCGGCGACCTGGGACAGGGAGGCCCTCGCGCGTCTCACCGACAGTGCGCACGCGGACGCCGGGGCGGGAGCCAACGAGGTGCGGACTTGGTTGGCTGCAGGTGCGGCCGGTGGCGGCGTTCCGCTCGAGCCGTTGATCTACGAGCCGGTGGAGGAGTGGATCACGGGCATGGCCGTCGCGGTGTCGGCATAATCTGACAGAGCGTCGATAAAACTCCGCAGTCCTTTTCTCTGCACGGAGGTGTCTTCGTGGGCTCGTTGTTCGATGTGGTCATTCTGGGTTCGGGTGCTGCCGGTTTGACGGCGGCGTTCACGGCGGCGGTGAGCGGTGCCCGGGTGGGGGTGTTCGAGAAGGCCGACAAGGTCGGCGGTACGGCCGCGTGGTCGGGCGGGAACGTGTGGATTCCGAACAATCCGCTGATGGGTGCTGCCGGCGTCGCGGACTCCGAGGAGGAATCGGTGGAATACATCATGTCGCTCTCACGGGGCTTGCTCGACGAGGACCTGGTACGAGCGTTCGTGGTGGCGGGGCGCGAGATGGTGACCTTCCTCGACGCGGAGGCCGGAACAGAATTTTATGTCGCCGAAGGGTTTCCGGACTATCACGCCGAACATCCGGGCGGCAAGGCCGGTGGCGGCCGGACGTTGGAGACCCCGTTGTTCGCGTTCGACGAGTTGGGGGAGTGGGCGTCCCGGGTGACGCCGGGTCCCTATTTCGCGAATCTGCACCTCGTGCAGTGTGAGACACCGATCGGCGCCGCAG